>CAZLKQ010000008.1:0-22401 GCA_964560175.1 uncultured Candidatus Saccharibacteria bacterium | reverse complement strand
GAGGATGAAATTGCGGAATACTCCAAAAAACCAAAGTATTTTGATCCGATTTGGCGAGTGGCTTTAGATGCTTATGAACTTGCTTTATCGAGCGATATTCTTCAAAGGAGGGGCCCTGCGCTTAATGCAATCATTGATGATCTTGAGTATATATCAGCCAAGCTAGAAGCAAACCCTAATCAAAACATTCAAAAGCAGCAAAAGTCCATAAAAACACCAACTTCCAAGAAGTCAAAAGACAAATCCGACGAGGTGTACTCGATCGACGAAGGACTAGGCTGATGTGTGGTTTTGATTGTGTTGTCACCTTCTTAAACGATAATTCAGGTGCTGTTCAGAGTATTGCAACTGTGGTTTTGGTCGCTGTTACCGCATATTATGCCAAGCAGACTCAAAGGACTGCTTCTACAATGGAAGAGTCTGAAGAAAGTCAAACACGTCCACAAATTGCTATATTTCTGTCACAAAAAGATGAAAACCTAAGCCTTATAGACCTTGTTATTGCAAACTATGGTAACGGGCTTGCAAGGAATATTAAGTTTAGTATTATCGGTAAAAATTTTGTATTAGACCTCGCAAGAGAACAAAAAACTATAAAGTCGTTTAGGGTTTTGAAAAATGGTATTAAAACTCTTGGACCGGGCCAGGAATATCGTGCTTGGTTAATGTCAGTTATCGGAAGGGTAGACGAACTCCAGTCAAGTAGAACTAATGTTCGTGTAAAATACGAAAACGCGGACGGTAAGAGAAAGTATTCCGATTCTTATAGACTAGATTTTAATTCCCTCCCAGAATATCAGCTTGGCAAACCAGTCGAATACAAAATTGCTGAAGGTGTTGAAAAAATTTCAAAGTCCGCTGAGCGAATTGAAAGAAAAATACAAAAATGAATACGGTTTTGCTTGGTGATATTGTTGATATCTCTTCTAGCAAGAGGATTTTCTATTCAGAATATGTAGATAAGGGCGTCCCATTTTACCGCTCTAAAGAGATCATAGAGAAGGCAGCTGGTAACTCAGTATCTACACCTCTTAATATTAGCGAGGAAAGATTTAAGGAAGTCAGCGAGAGGTTTGGAGCACCAGAGTCCGGAGACATTTTATTAACATCTGTAGGGACTCTGGGAATACCTTATTTAGTCCAAGACGGTGAACGTTTCTATTTCAAGGATGGAAATTTAACATGGTTTAGAAAATATTCAAATGATTTGTTGCCAAAGTATCTTTACTACTGGTTGAGTTCTCCGATGGGCAAAGTGGAGTTAGAAATTCACACAATAGGTTCAACACAGCGAGCTTTAACTATCCAAGGACTAAAGAAAGTTAAGCTTCCTTTGTTGCCTATCGGCGAACAGCAAAGGATCGTTAAAATACTGGATTCGATAAACGAAAAGGTTGAGTTGAATCGGCGGATGAATGAGACGCTGGAGAAAATCGGACAAGCACTTTTTAAGCATTACTTCATAGACAACCCCAAAGCCAAAACCTGGCCAAAGGGGAAACTCGTTGATGTCCTAGATAAAATAAACGAGTCCCTAAAAAGTGGTCGGGAAATAGCAGACAGAATTTATCTTCCTATCGACAGGCTGAAGATGCATAGCCTAGCTACTCTAGAACCACTTCCTTACACTGAAGCCAAAAGTAGTCTAGTTGGGTTTGCGAAGGATGACATTCTTCTTGGCGCAATGCGTGTTTATTTCCATAGAGTGAATATAGCACCCTCAAAGGGGGTTACGAGAACTACAACTTTTGTGCTGAGGCCAAAGGAAACATATTTTAAAGCCTTTGCTGTGTTGCTCATGAATTTAGATTCAACAATTGACTATGCCAACACGCACTCCAAGGGAACTACCATGCCATATGCTGTGTGGGAGAACGGACTGGCAAACATGTCGGTCAACATGCCACCAGACAAAATTCTAGAAGACTTTCAGGGAAAAGCATGGCCCATACTCGAGACTATAAGAGATTCACAAAACAACAAAGGGTCATTATCTGAGCTTAGAGATTCACTTCTGCCACGTCTAATCTCCGGAAAGATAAAAGTATGAGTTTAAGCAATTCTTGGCAATCCGTAAAATACAATCCAATGGATCAGATTGCCAACATGTTGAATGCCGGCTTGGGCGTTCAAGACATTTGCTCTGACTTTACTGCACGGGCAGTTTCTGATGGCTTTGCGACATCTGGACTTAAAGCAATTCATGATGGACCAAGAGCAAAAATTTTTGTATCCGCACTACATATACCAGATAAAAATAATGGCACTTCACACCATTTTAAATTAGATATTGCTAAATTTACACGACCAAATAAGGATACCCCCTGGAAGAGAGTAGTGTTCCAAGCAATAGACCAAAAAGAGACTGTTGACCAGCTGATGACTTTCTTAAGAGAGCAGGCCACTTTAGTCGGGGTGAAAATTGAGGACAACAAGCAATACCAAGCCATAGCTGTAAGTAATAAGTTCGGTGTAACAATCGAGAAAGTACAAGCTTTTGTTGCGGATGCTCTATCTGGAGATAAGGCTGTGGTCGAAAAAGAGATATTGAAAACCCTGAAACAGCAGCGGAAATCAAAGGGGCAGATCCAGCAATATGAAGATGACTTAGCTAAATTCAGGGAACTTATTGCCAATGCCAGCACTACGGAAACTGATATGCAAAATTTTCTTTCAACGCGTGTTTGGTTTTTCGGCCTAGACTACATACAGAGCCATCTTAGATCAAAACCAAAATTTAGCACCGGCTTGGGTTCTGAGTATGATTTTCTTCTAGAGGGCTTTAATCAGGTTTATGATATCGCAGAGCTTAAGGGGCCCAATGCAAAACTAATTGAGGAGGCGAAAATTGCAGATAGAAAAGGTGCGTTCGACCCACGGATTGACTATAAGTATTCTGGCGATTTTGGCCGAGCTCTCCACCAAGCCGTGTCATACATGGATGAGTTCGAGGAAAACTTTGGAAAGATAGGGGAGAGCCAACCGTCTATCAAAAGATTCAACTATCCTTCTGCGGTAATTGTTATATCAAAAAGAAACTTATTCCCAGAGATTGGCAAAGATAGTAAAAAATATCTACATTTGTTAAATCGGCAGTTTGCGAACATAGATATTCTTACGTATGACGATTTAGCTGATAGAGCTGAAAACATAGTAAAGTTTATGAAAGAAGAATCATGACCGAAGATAAAGTAGAGCAAGAAGCGCTGAAAATACTAGCTGGTTTGGGTTGGGAAATATTGAATGGTCCGGAGATTGGGCCGGCTGGTTCCGGCATACGAAAATATAGTGATGCGATCATTGAGGGGCAGCTTAAAGACGCAATTGCCAAGTTAAACCCCAAAATCTCTGCCAGCGCTCAAGAAGAAGTATTCAAAAAACTAATCCGCACCAGCCAGCCGACCGTATTGCTAGACAATCACGATTTCCACCAGCTGCTAGTAGAAGGAGTTAGTGTAGAGTACCGAAACGCCGATAACGAAATCCGCACCAATAAAGTTTGGTTGTTTGATTTTGACCACCCAGCCAATAACGAATTTGTAGCTGTTAATCAATTAACCGTCATGCAAGACGACTATAATCGGCGGCCTGACGTGGTGCTGTTTGTAAACGGCCTGCCGCTGGCGATACTAGAGATTAAAGATCCTAGCGACATCAAAACCACGCTCAAGAAAGCCTATAATCAGCTACAGACTTACAAAGATGAGATATCAACCCTGTTTAGGTTCAACGAACTGCTAGTAATTACCGACGGGCTGGACTCGGAAGTGGGAACAATTAGCGCTGACTACGAACGATTTAACGCCTGGAAGACGATAGGCGGCGACAAAGAACAGTCCGGCGTACCGATGATGGAAGTAACACTAAAAGGAGTGTTTGCCAAAGAGCGACTGCTAGATATTGTGCGCAACTTTTTGGTGTTTGAGCAAGAAAGTGCAGAGCAAGTCAAAAAATTGGCCGGCTATCATCAATATTGGGCAGTAAATAAATCGCTGGTTGCTGCCGAGAAGGCCATGCGTGGCAACCATAAAATAGGCGTGGTTTGGCACACCCAAGGCTCGGGCAAATCGCTCAGCATGGCATTTTTGGCCGGCAAACTAGTTCTGAACGATCAAAAGCAATTTAATAACCCTACAATTATTGTTGTAACAGATAGAAACGACCTAGATGATCAGCTCTTTGGTACATTTAGCGGCTGTCAGGAATTACTGCGCCAAAAGCCTCAACAAGCTGAGAGCCGAGCACATCTACAGGAACTACTGAAGGTAGAATCTGGAGGAGTAATCTTCACCACTAATGCAAAGTTTTTCCCCGAAGACGGTAAAAACTTTCCGCTACTAAGTGATCGGAACAACATTATCGTCATGGCCGACGAGGCTCATCGTAGCCAGTATAACTTTATGGATGGTTTTGCTCGCCATATTCGTGATGCCTTGCCAAATGCCAACTTTATTGGTTTTACGGGTACGCCAATTGAGGGCGAAGACAAAAACACTCCAGCAGTCTTTGGTGACTACATTGACATCTATGACATTGAGCAATCGGTAGAGGATAAATCAACAGTGCCGATCTATTACGAATCCCGGCTGATTGACCTGGACATTAATTCTGAGATGCGGGCGACCATAGATAGAGACTTTGATGAACTTACCAAAGGCGAGGAACTCACACGTAAAGAAGAACTGAAGGGCAAGTGGGCGCAGGCCGAGGCGATAGTAGGAAATGCCAAGCGTATAAAGCACATTGCTGAGGATATAGTAGAGCACTTCGAGAATCGATTGAGCGCGATGGACGGTAAAGGCATGATTGTCACCATGAGCCGTCGCATTGCGGTGGAATTGCACGATGCCTTGCTAGAAATTCGACCGGATTGGTACAACAAGGACGACAAACAAGGCTTTTTGAAAGTAGTAATAAGTGGCTCGGCTACAGATGAAGTAGCGTGGCAGCAGCACATTCGCAATAAACAACGGCGTCGTGAGCTGGCTGAACATATGAAGAAGGCTGATACACCCCTGAAGCTAACGATTGTCTGTGATATGTGGCTAACTGGTTTTGACGCGCCAAGCTTGCATACTATGTACCTAGATAAGCCGATAAAAGGCCATAATCTAATGCAGGCAATCGCACGCATTAATCGTGTTTACAAAGACAAACCGGGCGGGCTGGTTGTAGATTACCTCGGTATTGCTGGAGCGCTGCGCAGTGCGCTGAGTGATTACACTGTCAGCGGCGGCAAAGGTAAGCCAACGCTGGATCAGGAAGAAGCTGTAGCGGTAATGAAGCAAAAGTACGAGATTTTATGTGATATGTTCCACGGCTTTGATTACCAAAAGTATTTTGACGCTAGCACTTCCGGACAATTACAGATAATTTTGGATGCCCAGGAGTTTATTCTAGATCAAGAGGACGGAGAAGAGCGATTAAAACAACATGTATTAGAGCTATCAAAAGCTTTTGCCCTGTCGGTTCCACATTCTGATGCCCTGGATATTCGTGAAGAGGTAGCATTCTTTCAAGCGGTGAAAGCTCGGCTTTCTAAACTGGTAGAAAAAGGCAGCACAGATGAGGATTACGGCTTGGCTATTCGGCAGATTATCGATAAGGCCATTGCTCCGGCTGGTGTTGTGGATATTTTTGAGGCGGCAGGGCTGGAAAAGCCGAATATTTCTATTCTGTCAGATGAGTTTTTAGCAGAAATCCGTAACATGGTGCGCAAGAACCTGGCAGTTGAGGCTCTGCAAAGATTATTAAATGATGAGATTAAAGCCAAATTTAATACTAATGTCGTAAAAGCTCGTTCGTTTGCGCAAATGCTAGAAAAAGCACTTCTTAAGTACAAGAATAACACTCTTGAGGCAGCACAAGTGATCGAGGAGTTGATAAAAATTGCTAAAGACATGCGAGACTCTGACAAGGAAGCGGAAAGTCTGGGCTTATCAGCTGATGAAATCGCTTTTTATGATGCTTTGGTGCAAAATGGAAGCGCAAAAAAGGTGATGGGGGATAAACAATTACGAAATTTGGCCAGAGTTTTAGTGGAACGGGTACGCAAAAATGTCACTGTTGATTGGACATTGCGCTCCAGTGCGCAAGCGTTATTGCGACGTGAGGTAAAGCGTGCCCTGCGTGAATATGGCTATCCACCAGATGAGGCTAAAGTTGCAACAGATTTAGTGCTCGAACAAGCAAGCCTCTTTGGCGAAGAATGGAGCAATTCATGAAATCAAACTTACTTACAGCATGGTCTGGTTGGATCCCATCGCAGCCGCCATACATGCTTGAGGATGATCGGATTATTTTAGAGTCTACTCGTAGTAGTAAAGCAGTCAAAACTTTCAAAAGTTGGCAATCAGCTTACAAGTCTGAAGATTTTGCTGCACCCGGCGACACTCGTCTACACCTAGGTATACTCCCGCACCCTTTTTGTGGTGATGTTATGAACGCAGAAATCTACATACTTCTTCTTAATCCCGGGCTAGGACCCTACAACTATTTTGCAGAGTACGAGGTAAGCAAGTATCGTGATGTCGTCATTTCAAATCTCAAGCAACACTTAACATCAGATGTATTGCCGTTTTATCATTTAGATCCACAGTTCTCATGGCATGGTGGTTTCACTTGGTGGCACGGCAAACTTTCTGCAGTGATTGAAGATCTAGCGCTATCACGGAAGGTCTCATTTGCCGAAGCTCGGTCTGAATTAGGTAAGAAGATTGCTAGTATCGAGCTTTTGCCTTATCACAGCACAAGCTTTCGAGATGCTGATCACTGGGTCAGAGATCTGCAATCGGTTAAACTGGCACATCAATTTGTAAATGATTACGTCTTAAGTCGAGTTAAAAAAAGTAAAGCGATTGTAATTGTAACTCGCCAGACAAAAGTCTGGAATTTACCTCAGCATTCCGGAGTAATTCAATATGGTGCAAGAGAAGCACGTTCAGCTTATCTTACTCCGGCAAGTCGAGGAGGTGAAGCAATTCTCAAACATCTTGGCGTGAAGGTCGCAAAGTAAATGCGAATTTATCTGGATATTGATGGGGCAGGGAAGTGGATTACCACTTTCCATTTGCCGTTTACAATTCACTGTTTACCGTACGTTAGCCATTAACCGTTCCCCATGGAGAGCAAAAATGTTAATTTGAGCGAAAAATAGTCAATATTAACGCTATATTGGCAATTAAGCGTTAATTTCAAAATGGATGAAGTAATTCTGGTGCGCGATTTAATAAACCAAAATAGTTATAATTATTGGATGAGTGAAATTTCTTGGGAGAGGTTTTGGAGGAATAGGGATGGGAAAGTGGTGGTTTGGCAGCGGCCAAACGCACTGCTGTGGATGTGGATATTTGCGACCATTGGGACGAAGCTAACTCATAACACTAGAGTTGATCAGTTGCTGGGTATTGTTGCTTTTGGTTCGATCGTTGTTTGGGCTTTTTTAGAAATCGCAAAAGGCGATACCTACTTCCGCCGTGTACTCGGACTAATAGTGCTAATTCTAACTATTGTCAGCCGAATTAGTTGATAGTTGCTGGTGATTTGTTTCATGCAAGTCTGATGTTGCCGCCAAAAGAGTGAATTTGGCCCAAAACCCTAATCAAGTCCGTGAACTGATCCTAGAATATTTCTGAATTTTAGTCTATCTAGGTTGAGTCGGCGCTTGCTCTGAAGGTGCGCATTGACGGACAAGCTCCTTTGATACGTTGTGTTTCTCTAAGATGCCACAGTCAAACCCAGTGCCTGAGTGGTTCTGTACCTCGTCGACATAGCTCCATACCCCGTCCTGCTTTACGAACAAAAGATCGTTGCTGATGCCGTTTGGCCCCTGTGCATCCTCGCAATCGACTGTCCCATAGGCCGCATCACCGACCTGTTTGAACCTCAGCAAGTCTGGTGAGTCACTGAGCTCTTCCTCACTGAAGCGATCGCTAATGATATAGCCGGAGTCCATACCAGCAAAGCCATAGGCATCACCCAGGACTTTGCAATAGGCGTCTACGGCAGCCTGGATACCTTGCTTATCAGAGGATACTTCGCCCGTAGTGGCTGCGGGAGCTGAGTTATCGGTTGGTGTCGGTGTATCTTTATCACGTGTCATGAACCAAGCGACAATTGCTGAGCCACCTAACAAAATCAACAGCGCAACAATGATAAGTAACTTCTTTGACTTGACTGGCGGCGAAGGCTGGATCGGCGCGGTTGGGATAGGTGTCTGAGGAAGTGGTGGGAGCGTTACGTCAGGTGGAGGAGTAGGCGGTAGGGTATTTTGTGGCTCCATACTCCAAAGATCATACACTATGCATCCGTAGAGCTTTATTCAACTCTGTTTTCTTTATTATCGGGAGGGAAAAGGTATCTTTTTATGTGGTGCGGAAGCCGAGTTCGGCTGGGTATTCGGTTGCGTGAGAGGGTAGGGCCTCAACGGCCAGGGCGATCGCAATTTCCGCACCCCTGATCAGCTCAGCCTCAGCAACCTCCGGCGTAGTTTGTATTTCAACAGTTTGAGACTTGATAACCCCTATGTCACCTTGAGTCATAGCCGGGCCGGGGCAGACCTCGCAACCAGTGGCTGTCCAGATAGTCCGTGCCTCTAGTTCCTCACCCTTGTTGAGAGTAACCTGAACCAAGCCTTGACCCCAGGCGCGGCATTCTTCAGCACGTGAGCAGGGAGCTAGGTTGTCGCCTTCGGCGGATACCAAAATTGGGTGACTCGTCTCATTTCTCATAATTGATGCAAATTATACAATACTTACAGTGTAGACGCAATAGTTTGCACAGGGATGCGACCTTGCTGCAAGACCTGACTTTTCTTAGCTACGTGATGTAGGTGTTATAGTTCAAGTATGGACTTTCGTATGGTAGTAAAGACAGTAGTAATGCACGATGGCAAAGTACTAGTTCTAAAACGACAACGTACTGACGAGATCAGTCCTGGAGAATGGGACTTGCCCGGCGGGCGACTGGAGCAAGCCGAAGATCCTACAGCTGGAGCAGTGAGAGAGGGTGCCGAAGAGGCCGGTCTTCTCATTACTGACATCGAGCCGCTACACGTCCTCGTGCAAGGCGCAGGCGAGGAACTCATGATTATTTTCCACACTACAGTGGAGCATAACGCGGTGACACTTAGCGGAGAGCACAATGACTACCGCTGGATCAGTCCTACCGAATTTGCCGAACTAGAGACACCACAGAAATACAAAGACGCTGTTGCCAAACTACAGGTGAGCATCAAGGCTTAGGGATCAGGTATTGTAATAATTTGTTAAATATTCTATAATATTCGCATGACAAACCCATTATTTGCAGAACGAGATAAGTAGCCTGAAAAATCACTCGAAGCAGAATTGGCGAGATTTAGTTTTGGTGTGGCAACTAGTCCGATTGCATTAGTTGAATCATCGCATGGTCCTGACGGGTATGTGTTAACCAGCGTAATTCTTGGAGATATCAATGTGACTCATGCACAACATCCCGAAAGCAGGGAACAAAGAGTAATGGCTTCCGGACCAGGTGTACCAGTTGAGATTTCTGGAGTAAATTTTGTTTTCGATACAAAAGCATCGCTTCTGATGGCTTGGATCCCTGGGAACGCTGGACCCATACCAGTTCCAGGACACATCACTGACGAACTTACCGATGTTGTAAAAGGTGTAAATGATAAATTTGAAGCTCAATCGTAATTAATTAAAAATGTTTTTTTGAGGAGACGGTTATTATGCCAGAGAGCAGAACAGATTTAGTGGCAAATGAAGGCGAAATAGATAATTCTTCGGAATTTGATCCTAGCCGTTTTCACGTACATGTTCATTACAGCCACCACGAGAGTAAAGAAGACTTTCGCAAATTAGGAAAACTGCTAAAGAGTGATGAATTTGACATCTATGTGCCGGAAGCCCCAGGACATGATGAACACTTGCGCTTTGCTATCGACTCAATGGTCGCTGGCGATAGTGAAGTTTACCAACACTTTAAAAAGTACTTTGAATCTAATAATGCGGAAGATCCGTTCTGGCAACGCCTAAAGACACTCTATTGCGCTCGCAAGATCGTCATTTATCCCGACTTTGACAAAGAGGAAATCGCACCATTGAATCGCGAAAAGGTTGTTCATGGGGAAATGGTAAGAACTGGAGATTTTGCTACTGATTTTGGCCGTTACAAAGACAAAATAGCCGGAATGGCAGCATACTTTAATATTAGGGATGATCGAGTAGCTGAGTGCCTTCCGACTTTACTGCAAGAAGCAATCCGCGAAAATCCGGAACTTGCCGGGAAAGAAAAGATCGGAGTATTAGTATCGATCGGCATTTGGCACACTGGTCTCGGGCATCGACTATCACGCGCTGGTTTTGGCCTCGAACGATCATTTCAGAGCCACCACAAAACCTATGATTTCCATGGCGAGGCTATCCGGTCAGCGATGTTTACTGGCGATGTCGATGACACAGTAGCCATCCGCGGTTTTATCGAAAACTATTTTCCTTTTGCCTTCGACACATCAGATCATGGCTATCGCGACGCACTTCACCGGCAGGTAGCTAATAATCTCACCGAGACGGACATTAAAGAGTTATCAGAGACGTACGTGAAAGATCCTATTTATTTTCTTGGCTTACTGGAGAAAAAAATCGCGCTCGATAAGCTGCTGCGTTCGCCAAAGGTTAAAATTGCTCCGGCAATGTCTGCCTATCGAAAAGAATTACAAAGAGCGAAGCGAGAAGCGAAAAACAAATAACAATCGATCTAAGAAAAAATCCCGAGCAACTAATAGGACTAACAACAAAATATTGTATTTAACTTTCTGTGGGTGGCATAGTCAGGAATACATCAACAGCTCGCCCACCAAGGAAGTTTAATATATCAGCACGCATTTCGGGATGCGTGCGTTCAAAAGGGACTTGGGCCTGCAAGTCCAGTGGAGGGCTACCACTTGCAACAAAAAGCTCCCGTTGCATCATCCGCATAGTATCGAAACCCAAAACACTAACTTGCCAGGTCAGATCTGATGCTCGAAATTTATCGTTATCCGAAAGTTCCTGTACCTTCTCTGGTACAGACTCTGCCTCCAAGAGATTGCGCAGGAGCATCTTTTGGTCATAGACAAAAGTTGTTCCTTCGCGTAATTTTTCCAATGCTCTAGACGTATTGTCGTAACTTTGAGTTACTGCGATCTTTGCTGCTGAGGAAACCAGAGCGGTAAAAGCCCCAAATTCATCATCGTACTCTAACGGATCACCAGACAATTCTCCTATCAACACATCAATATCAAATGTGCGACTGTCGGGAGATCCACTCAGCGTGTAGCGAACAGCTAATTCTCCCTCACTCACTGCGGGTGGAGTAGGGGTGGAAGTACTTTTCTCAGTCACAGCCATTCTCTACATCCTGCAACTTTATCCTCAAAAACTCAAGCCCGCAGCTCATTCACCCATACTGAGCCAACATATTTCTACCCGGCCATAAAGAAAACAGAATAAAGAATCCTTTGAGCTAATAAAGAAGCGAGGACTGTTTGAGCGTAGCGAGTTCCACAGCTTCCTGATTAGTGAGAAGGGGAATTTACATCTTGTTTTCGTCCTGTGCCGGCAGTTTTGCACTACTTTTGCTGCCAAAAGTAGTTATGCACTTTGTGTGGAAAAGTGGGTAATAGTTAACTATTAATAGTATTTGTGGGTTGCGGTGGGTAACGGTGGGTGATACATTTGATGGCAGTGGTGAACGAAAAAACAAAAATAAGCAAAACAAAAACACCACAGCTTTAACAAAACAAGGTAGTAGATGACAATGGACTACTTTCAACGAAAGCTGGACGACAAGAATCGACTGACCATTCCAGCCGAGCTTCGAAACGAATTCGAAGGCGGAGAAGTAGTCATCACGCGGGGCTTTGGCAAGTACCTGCACATCTATCCCATAACCATTTGGAATCAAAAGGTCGAGCCGGCACTCCAAGGGGACATCCTCGACGAGCGAATCGGCGATCTCAACGTCCAAATGCGAACGGGCCGTGTAGTCAGTGCAATGGATAGCAAGCAGGGTAGAATCACCCTCGAGCGACATCTGTTGGACTACGCCGGTATCGAAAAAGCAGTCGTAGCGGTTCGGGCTGGCGCTTACTGGCGCATCACAGCCGCCGAACTAGCAGAAGACTAGCAATCGTACTTTAATAATTTGGCGAAAAATTTGAATTTTCGTGGTAACAGCGAAAAATCAAAATTGAGTTTAGTTAACTGGTAGCCAGCAGGTGGGCGAGGGTCCACTATTAAAAACCCTGGTACTTTAGTTAAAAAACACCTCCCAAAACTCCACCTCACACATAAGTCTCTTGACCTTAGCCAGCAAAAGTAGTCCCCGACGATTGTCGACCAGACTGCTCTCGCACACATGGATAAGGCCCGTCCGCCTCTGGCGGACAAAACAAAAACAAAAATTACGTGATCAAAAATAAACAGTTGGCTACTGGCTAATTGAGCTCAAACTTAGAAATTAGTATCTAGAAATTAGGAACTAGTATCTCGGAAACAGACGCCTCCACACCTCGCGACATATGTCACGAGGTGTGGAGACGAATCAACTACACCAACCAGTATTAAAAGAGTCGGTCTTGAGCTATCTCGAGCCTCGAAAGGGTGAAAGTTACCTCGACCTGACCGCCGGATATGGCGGCCACGCTTCAGCTATTTTGGATCGCGTGGATAAAAATGGAAGTGCGACTTTGGTAGACCGCGATGAATCTGCTGTGGAAGTTATAAATGAACTTTTCGGCAAAGATCCACGGGTATCAATCCAACGCAGTGACTTTTTATCAGCAGCCTCCGAACTGAGCGAGCAAGGCCAAAAATTCGACATGATACTGCTGGATTTAGGAGTATCGTCACCACAGCTCGACACCGCTCAGCGCGGTTTTAGCTTTCGCCACGACGGTCCACTCGACATGAGAATGGATCAATCACAAGAATTATCAGCTAGAGAGATTGTAAATCGCTATCCCCAGGAGAAACTGGCCAAGCTGATAAAAGATTACGGCGAAGACTACCGGGCCAGCCAGATTGCCAGAGCAATTGCCGAGGCTAGGCCAATAACAACCACCGGTCAACTGGCCGAGGCTATCGAGAGCAAAATTAGGCGCCAGGGGAAAATCCACCCGGCGACTCGCACTTTTCAAGCAATCCGCATAGCCGTCAACGACGAACTAGGACAATTGGAGTCGGTTTTACCACTCCTGGTGGACCTACTAAGTCCCGGCGGCCGGCTAGCCATCATCAGCTTTCATTCATTGGAAGACCGGCTAGTCAAGAATTGGCTCAAAGAAAATGCTGAGGGCTACACAGCCAGCCTGCAAATACTGACCAAAAAGCCAATTAGCGGATCTCAAGACGTTTATAATCCGCGAGCCCGCAGCGCAAAGCTACGGGCCGCAGTGAAAATAAAAACTGACTCGCCAAAACAGCGGGCCAAAACAGAAAGGGGATGACATGCCAATAAAAGTGCAGAGTCTATCCCGAGCTTACAAAGTACCGGTTCACATCAGAACCGGGTAGGTAAGCAAATTTGGGAGGGTACCAGTCGGTACCCTCCACATTGGAAAAAATAAAAACCCAGCAAAAACAAAAACAGAAGGAAAATAAATGACATATTCACAAGCCTCCCGGCGGCCGAGCGTAATGCGCAGAGCCCAGAACGTCGGACGTTATGAGACTGCAAATCGCGGCTTGGGACCAATTGCCAACATCTTATTCTTGGCCAGTATCATGTCCATTATGGGCCTGATCTATTTGACACAAGTTACCAGGACCAGCGTATTTGGCTTTGAAGTCAGCGCTCTAAAATCCCAAAAACAAGACTTGATAAAGAGTAATGAAAATCTACGGCTAGAGGCTGCTCGCCTGCAAGCCATCGAGAGGATAAAAGCCAGCCAAGTGGCCGGCGGACTAGAAGAAAATAAGGATCTGACCTTTGCTCCCGGTACTGAGGGCGCGAATTAGGGTACTCAGATGAATACCGCAATAATGAGGATTCATCTCCAAATAATGATTCCTACCCAAAAGTCCGAATTTTTGGCTGCAAAGCTCTCAGAACTCGTCGACGTATCTATGGATATGCCTCCTCGCTCTTCAAGCTTTTCGCTCAAAAATCGAACATTTTGGCTCCAGGAAATTAATTAGAGATGGATCCTAGAGGCAAGCGCCTGCGGCTGATGGGCTGGCTTTTGCTTCTGGTCGGCTTGGTGCTAGTAGCCCGGCTGTTTTACCTGCAAATCATCCGGCACGATCATTTTCAAGCCTTGGCTGATGAAAGCCAACAGGCCAAATTTGTCATCCCGGCTGGTAGGGGAGAAATCTATGTCTACGACGGCGACAAAGTCGTCCCATTGGTACTAAATCAGACGAGCTACCGGGTCTACGCCGACCCACGGTTTATCAAAGACGCCGCGGCAGTCGCCAATAAGCTAAAGGATATAACCGGCGGCGATGGCGAGCGCTACATTAACGAACTGCAACGCAAGAAAGCCTACGTGGTTCTGGAGCCAAAAGTCGACAGCGCTAAAGCCGATGCTATCCGCGCCGCCCAGCTCGACGGTGTCGGTCTGACGGAGATACCTATCCGGGCCTACGCGGAAGGCTCGCTAGCCGGCCCCGTATTGGGCTTCGTTAACAACGAAGGCAAGGGGCAGTACGGGCTAGAACAAACTCTAAATAGTATCCTCAGCGGCAAAGACGGCTTTTTGTCTGGTGCTGTCGATGTCCGCGGCGTGCCGATCGCTACCGCCCAAAACGTCCAAACGCCGGCCTCTGACGGTGACGACATCGTCCTGACACTGGATCGCAATGTCCAGGCCCGAGCCGAGGCGGCTCTGGCGACCAGGGTGGCCGAAACAACCGCCACCAATGGCAGCGTGATCGTCATGGACAGCCAGACTGGTGAAATAAAAGCCATGGCCTCATATCCGTCATACAATCCGGCTGACTTTTCGGCCGTGACCGATATCAGCGTTTTCGTCAATCAAGCCGTCAACCTGGCTTATGAACCCGGCTCGATCATCAAAGTCTTTACGATGGCACTCGGACTCGACAAAGGTGCAGTAACGCCGGATACCACCTATCAGGACACCTCATCGCGGGAGATTGATGACTACACGATCAAGAATTCGGCCATCCGGCCAGTCGCTGACCGCAGTATGCGCGAAGTTATAAAATTCAGCCTGAATACTGGTGCCATTTTTGTGCTCGAACAACTGGGCGGCGGACAGATCAACGACCAAGCCAAAACCGCATTGTATGATTTTTTCACTGCCAAACTACTTTTGAACCAACCCACCAAAATAGAGCAGACCGGCGAAGTTGCCGGACAAGTCGACGCGCCAAAGGGTGTAAGCGACGTCCGCTATGCCAACATGACTTTCGGCCAGGGCCTGAAGCTGACGATGATCCGCATGATTGGCGGTTTCAATGCCATATTTAACGACGGCACCTACGTCGAACCTCAACTCATCAAGGCCAAAATCCACAACGGCGTGGTATCAACCAACGGCTCCAAGCAAGTCGCCACTGGAATTATCAAGCCAGAAACCTCAGCCCAATTAAACGATATGATAAAAAGTATAGTCGACGAGAGTAGTGCTCGAAGTGCCCGCAAGGACGGATATTTTGTGGCCGGCAAAACTGGCACTGCCCAAAAATATGACCCACGAACTGGTCTATATTCGACCGATGAAGTTTTGAGTTCATTCGTCGGCTTTGTCGGCAATAACACGCCGCGCTACACCGTCATGGTCCGGATCGATAACCCCCACTACAATCACCAACGGGCTTCACCGGCGACTTTGGTATTTTCGGATATGACCAACTGGCTGATTAATTATTATGCTTTGGCACCGGCAACCCCAAGTAGATGATAAGATGAAGGAGCAAAATGGACCAATTTCTTGACAACGTAGTAGACAAGTTCATACCGATCCTAGGCATTGGCGTGCTAGGTTTTGTGGTGGCCATAGTCCTGACGCCGGTCTATACATTTTTTGCCTACCGCTATGGCTGGTGGAAAATAGTCCGCCACCAGGCTCTGACCGGAGAGAGGGCAGTGGAATTTCAGGCGCTGCACGCCAAGAAACATCGCCGCAACATCCCGACCATGGCCGGCATAATCATGGTGGCGGCCACGCTCGTCATAACTTTAGGTATAAACCTGTCAAGGGAACAAACCTACTTGCCACTCGCCGCCCTGGTCGGTGCCGGTTTGATCGGACTGATCGATGACATCATCAATGTCCGGGGGATAAAAAAACAAGTCACCGGCCTGCGGGCCTCGATAAAGCTTTCCCTACTGCTCATGGTCGCGCTGCTCGGAGCGGTGTATTTTTATTACAAACTGGACTATAGCTCAATATTCCTGCCGTTTGCCGACGGCCGCTTGCATCTGGGTTTTCTGATCGTCCCATTGTTTGCGTTTGTGATCGTGGCTACCGCCAATGCCGTCAATATCACTGATGGCCTGGACGGCTTGGCCGGCGGCCTGCTCGCCAGCGCCTTTACGGCCTTCGGGCTGATCGCCTTTATGCAGACCAACTTTGGCATCGCAGCTTTTTGTATGACTCTAGTCGGCGTTTTACTGGCCTATACTTGGTTCAATGTCTTTCCGGCCCGCTTTTTTATGGGCGATGTCGGGTCATTCGCTATGGGTGCGACCCTGGGCGTAGTCGCCATGCTAACCGATAGTTTGTTGTTGTTGCCGGTAATTGGCGGTCTGTTTGTGGCCGAAGCCGGTTCGTCACTGCTCCAAATCTTGTCCAAGAAAGTTGTCGGCCGCAAAATTTTCAAGATCGCGCCGCTCCATCACCATTTGGAGGCCAGTGGTTGGCCGGAGACTAAAGTGACTATGCGTTTCTGGATACTTTCGCTGCTGCTATCTGTTACAGGAGTAATAATTGCTGTGATCGGTGGCGCGGTGTGAATAATGATAACTACGCTCTGAGCGGCCACCGCCACCGCGGCGATGTCCGATTGCTATTGTCGGTCGGCTTGTTGCTCCTGATTGGACTGATTGTCATTTATTCGATCTCACCAGCGCTCAGTTACCGGCTGTTTAGCGAGTACCGGGGACAACACTTCCTGTTTCGCCAATTGCTGCATATCTCTTTCGCGCTGGCGGCCTTTTCGTTAGCCACTAGGGTGCCATTGCCGACTTGGCGCCGCCTGACAAAGACATTTGCTTACGCGGCCGTCGCTGCCAATCTCTTGGTTTTGGTACCAGGGCTTGGTGTCACCATCAATGGAGCGACACGCTGGCTGAACATTGGCATATTTTCGACTTTCCAACCATCGGAGTTACTAAAACTGGCGGTTATTTTTATAATGGCCGACCAGCTGGCTGGTCTGCGCAGTGATGAGCTCAATGATCGATCCAATACCATGAAGCCAGCAATATGGCTGCTGGTAGTCAGCGGCTTTTTAGTGGCCTTGCTGCAGAAAGATATGGGTACGATGCTGATCATCACTGGAATTGTTGGCGGCTTACTGGTTGCCGGCGGTGTCGGCTGGAAGCACTTAAGCCAATTCCTGGCGGTGATCGGAGCAGCTGGCATAGCGGCAGTGGTAGCTTTTCCTTACCGTTTAACCAGATTGTTAACTTTTTTCCAGGGCGGCCAAGCCGACAGCCAGGGCAGTGGCTACCATGTCAGCCAATCTTTGATCGCCGTCGGTTCGGGCGGACTGACCGGTTTGGGACTCGGCAAATCATTACAAGTCTATGGCTACTTGCCGGAGGCCGCCAACGATTCGATCTTCGCCGTCTTTGCCGAGAAATTTGGCTTTGTCGGTTCGGTCATCGTGCTGGTGATTTTTGGGATGCTACTCCAGCGAATTTTGTCGATTGCCATGAGGGCGCCTGATACTTACTCAAGCCTGGTGGCGGCCGGCATTATGATCTGGATAGCCTCGCACATCATGATAAATATTGGGGCGATGCTGGCCTTGCTGCCTCTGACTGGCGTGACTTTACCGTTTCTGAGCCTGGGCGGCAGTAGCTTGCTGCTGATGATGTTTGGCATCGGGCTGGTGTATCAGATCTCACGCTACAGTAATTACCGGGTTGGAGATCCGATCCTGGCGCCGCTGACCAAGCGGGTTCGGCCAAGTCGAATTTAAAAAGAACAACCACAATGAAGCAAAAGAAAAAACACATCTTACTAACCGGCGGCGGTACCGGCGGTCATATTTTCCCGTTGGTAGCTCTGGCCCAAAAGCTGGCTGGCAAGGCCAAAGTCTCAATAGTCGTCGAGAAGGGTGGGGGCCTGGTCGAGGAGGCCTTTGAAGGTATCGATGTAGACATTTATTTTATCAGTGCCGGCAAATTGCGACGTTATTTTGGCCCGAAGCGTTGGGCTTTTTTCCATCCCAGGAATATCGGCAAGAATATTCTTGATAGCGGCAAGGTAGTGGCCGGTTTTAGTTCTTCACTGCGACTATTGAAAAAAATCAAGCCCGACATCGTATTCGTAAAAGGTGGCTATGTCGGCCTACCGGTCGGTTTGGCAGCGGCCAGCTTGGGTTTAGCGCTGGTGACACATGATTCGGATGCTCTGCCGGGTCTGACAAACCGCGTTCTGGCCCGCTGGGCGACCAAAATCGCCGTTGGTTTTCCTCGGGAACATTATCGATATCCCGGATCGAAAACGATTCAGGTCGGCGTACCGGTAAGAGAAGAATTTATAAAAAAATCAGCTGGCAGAAATAAGCACCGCCGGCCTCGCATCCTAATCATTGGCGGCAGTACCGGTGCGCGGGTACTAAATCATGTGGTTTTATCACTCGGCGAGCGCCTGTTTGAAATGGCTGACATCGTCCACGTTAGCGGTGAGACTACTTACGCTGCCATGAATGATCTGACAACCGCTTGGCAAGAAAATGGACATTACAAGCTTTATGACTTTGTCGGTGAGGACTATTTCAAATTGTTGGCCGAGGCCGATCTGGTGATCACTAGGGCAGGGGCTACTGCAATGGCGGAATTTGCAATCGCCGGCGTACCGATGATTTTGGTGCCAAATCCGATCTTGACCGGCGGCCATCAGCTGCTTAACGCGACTATTTTAGAGGAAGCTTCGGCCGCGGTGGTAATAGGGGAGGCGACGTTAATGAAGAACCCGGAGGTACTCCTCAAGGAGCTCGAGAATCTGCTAAAAGATCATCAGCGTCAAAAGTGGCTAGTCAAAAACGCCGCCAGCATCTTCCCGGCTCACGCCGCCGACAATTTGGCAAAATTGCTGATCGACGAGGCAGGGTAGGGGGATATGCACATATATGGATCGTCGTCGTAAAAGTTTGCTGGAGAGAGTCGGCCGAGGCGGACTGGTACCTGACGAGAGGTTGCGGCGAGCCGATCTGCGCCTTGAGAAACGCTACGACAAATCGCGTCGACAGCGCCGTTGGCTGGTTTTGGGCGTTCTTTTACTGGGCGTGTTAACCTGGCGAGCCCTGATACCGGTGGAACTGGCCAAAGTCACAGCTGACAATGAGTCCCAGGTGAGACAGGCTGCCGAGTCCCAGCTGACAGGCATTCAGGGCATCAATGCCTTTGTAAACAGCCAGGACTTGGCGAAATCAGTTACTGGCGATCTGGAAACAGCTGTTGGTGCCAAGATCGATCATCATTTTTGGTTAGCCAAAATTGATATTGAGGTTCGGGCCCAACAGCCGGCAGTACGCTGGCAAACCAATGGTATCCAGTACATAGTTAGCGATTTTGGTATTGTGTTGAGCCTAGCCAATGCCGAGCGGCCAGAGCTGCCAATTGTCTTTGATGAATCAAATCTTGAGGTAGAACTAAAGAGCGCCATAGTGCCAAAAGAATTTATTGATTTCGTGACTGGCCTTGACGGCGAGGCAGCCCGGCGAGGTATCTTGATCAAAGAGCACTATGTAAATGGCAGTATCAGGGAGATCAAGCTGGTTGTCGAGGGTTTGCCATATCGGATCACCCTCAGTACGAAACGGTCATTTTCCAGCCAGTTGGATGAGCTGGGCCGGCTGCAGGCCTACTTTACGACAGCCGGCCGTCAACCCCGAGAATATGCTGATTTCCGGGTCCCAGGCCGCGCCTATTGGCGCTAGGATTTAGTTTTTAGTTAATAGTTACTAGTGGCTAGTAGGGGGCAGCGGATAAAATCCAAAAACATAAAACTACATTTAGCTAATACTAATTCCCGACAACTAATAACTAACTACCAACAACTAGCAACCAAGAACCCTTCCACGTCCCTCTCCTAGTTCGCTTTTTGTTCATTAAACGTTAACACATAAAAAAAACATATGAATAACTATATTATTTAATATTTGTCAAATGATGAGCATAGTGGGGCAGTGGGGCACGGTATAGACACAGTAGGTTTGTTGTACAAAAGACCTGTGGATAACTTCATAAAACTAAACATCAATAGAGTTTGTCAAATATGTCAAACACTAGCGACCTGGGGGGGCCGCTAGGCTAGTTACTTGTTACTAGTGGTTGGTTGGGGTTATAGGGTGTAGCTAACTAATTACTAGCAACTAACAACCATCTTCCCCTGTTAGGAAGGTATAAGTAATCAACTATTGGCTAAATATGCTATGTCGTAAAAGATATATTGTGCGACGCGATGTGTTTGTGTTGTTTACGTTTGGATTGGCGCCCGCCTGGCCGGATTCTGCCCTAGCCTAATAATGTTTGTGCCCCACTACCGCCCTACGCATGCTTCCAAACGTTCTGCGGTATTACGATGCATACTAATTCCTAGTTCCTAAATACTAATTACTAATCTCTCAGATCTCGCCATCTGATATTTCAGTATCAAAATGCTAGCATTAACAGATCAATAACAGATCAGGCCATCTGTTAATAACCTGTTAAATAGATGACTTTAGTTCACCATTTGTTCACCCAAACCTCAAGACTGCATCTGTAGTATTGAGGTTTGAGGACATGTGCATGGGCGGTTTTGGCTGGGGGGGGGTTATCGTCTAGTGGGCAGAGCGGAAGAACAAGTGAGAAGCGGCTAACATCTCTGTTGTTTTCCGATTACCCGGCTGGTTTGGGTCAATGGCGTCGCTGGTTGGCTTGCAAGTCCGCCGCCTGTGCGAGGCTGCCGAATATGACAAGCATGCCGAAGATAAAGGCGCCAGCAGATAGCCATTGCATTGGTGCCGATGCTCCAAGTCCCTTGGTTACAGCCACCACGCAGATCACTAGACCTAGGACTGCGATGATGACGTGGCCAAGAGGAGATCCTGACTTTTCATTATCCATTTTTCACCTCCTTTAAAGGTGATCGGGAATTTACAGGACGATTTGCCCAAACGAATAGCCGCTAGTGAAGTAGAGGACTCTGGACTCAAAACAAGTCCAAAATCCCCTACTTCGGCCATGCACATGTCAAAGTTCGACCAAAACGAATCTTGATCGTGATTATTATAACATTTGTTGAATTAGATGTAAATACTCGCTTTTTGTTTAATCTGCCGCGTCTTCATCGATTACCAAGCAAGCACCCTCACACAGTGCCTCGGCTAAGTCTTTTATCTTTATGTTGTCGCAAAAGCCACCGACGTAACTTTCGGGCCCGTCAAAATCTCGAAATGTATTATAAAGATGCAGAGCGAGCATCTCGCCAGGATCAGCCGTCCGCCAACTTCCCAGACTTACGAAATCATACGCGTTCTTCTCAGTGTCATGCAGACGCGGTGTCGTATCCCTGAGTTGAAGGACTACAGGAACCCCACGGTCGATCAACTCAAATAAAGTTCTGGTTGCTCGTTCGAGTTCACCTTCAGCTATAGCAAAACCTTGGCGGCTGTCAGTGCCTTTGGTGCGATGATAGGCCTGAAGTTGGTATGTTACCTGCTCGAGCAGATCTTCATACTCACTTCTTTCTGATCTTGTTCCAACACTTCCTTCACTCATAACTACATCTTACTACAATGAAATATTCCGTACTACTTACTACTTTCTACATTCTACTCATTTGCACGTCAGTGCAAATGTATGGTGGTATCGTCGTCGAGATGACCACTATGGAGGGTTGTTGGTGCTGGCTCGGCGGGTTCTTCTGTGTGTGGTTGCTGGCGATGTGAGCGCTTGTGCTGTCTAGCTTGTTGCCTTGGGGCGTTATGTGCTTGCTTCTGGGATTGGCCTTGGGGGTACTGTGAGTCAGATGTAGCGGCTACCCTGGCGGCGATTTGTTGGGCGACTTCGGCCCGCGGAATGGTGTAGAGGGCGTGGCTGTTGGCGATAATTCTATCAGTATGGTCATCAATAGCTGGCGGAATGACCAGCGTGGTGGCGGAAAACGGCATCGTCTTCTCCCCGTCGATAGTCAACTCCCCTACGAAATGCCGGTTGTTTAAATTCATGAGATCCTGTGCGGCG
>CAZLKQ010000007.1:0-28062 GCA_964560175.1 uncultured Candidatus Saccharibacteria bacterium | reverse complement strand
CATCGTGCCGGTCGGCGCCAATAGTGAAGCCTGGGAGTTGCGGATCCCGAACAGTCCACCCAGCTCGACGGCTTCATCCCAAGCCTCGGCAGCGGCGCTGAGCAAGCTCTCGTCAACTAACGAAGCGTCGATTTTGCTGACTTCGTCGCGGTGCATTTTCAGCACCCGGATCATGCCCTCGCGGTCTTTGGTAAAGCCGGCAAATGGCCCGACTTGGCGGGACATTTTGGCGCTGGTGGCATAGGAATGCCCGGTCATCAGGGCGGTGATGGTAGCGGCTTGGGCCCTGCCCTCTTCAGAGTCGTAAGGCAAGCCCTGAGCCATCAGCAACGCGCCGAGATTGGCGTAACCGATACCTAGCTGGCGGTAGGCCTTGGCGGTCTTGGTGATGTTTTCAGTCGGGTAAGTCGAGTAGCCAACTAGGATTTCTTGAGCCAAGAAGATTACTTCGGTGGTATGTTTGAAAGCCTCTATGTCAAAGCTGCCAGTTTCGTTCTGGTATTTGAGCAGATTGATGCTGGCTAGGTTGCAGGCTGAGTTGTCCAGGTGCATGTACTCCGAACAAGGATTGCTGCCGTTGATCCGGCCGGCGTTGGGTGTGGTGTGCCAACGGTTGACGGTGCTGTCAAATTGCAGGCCGGGATCGGCGCACTCCCAGGAAGCTTCGGCGATCTGGCGAAAGAGATTTTTGGCACTAACTGTTTCGACGGTCTCGCCGGTCAAAACGGCCTTTAGATCCCAAGGCTTGTCGGCCTCTACGGATTCCATGAAGGCATCAGAGACCCGGACCGAGTTGTTGGCGTTTTGATATTGGATGGAAATGGCATCTTTGCCGTCCAGATCCATATCAAACCCATTGTCGCGCAGCACTCGGGCTTTGCGTTCCTCGAGAGCTTTACACCAGATGAATTCTTCGACATCGCCGTGGTCGACGTTCAGTATAACCATCTTGGCCGCCCGGCGGGTTTTACCACCGCTCTTGATGGCTCCGGCCGAAGCGTCGGCGCCGCGCATAAAGGACAGCGGACCAGAAGCTTTGCCGGCACTGTTGCGCAGAGCTTCTTTGGATGAGCGCAGGGTGCTGAGATTGATACCGGCGCCGCTGCCGCCTTTAAAGATCATGCCTTCCTCGGTATACCAGTTTAGAATTGAGCGCATGGTGTCGTCGACGTGCAAGATAAAACAAGCACTGGCCTGTTGCTCGCGTTCCGGCGCGCCGATATTGAACCAGACCGGTGAATTAAAAGCCGCCCGCTGAGTGGCCAGGATGTATTTGAGTTCGTGATTGAAGACTTGTGATTCAGCCTCGCTGGTAAAATAACCTTCTTTGAGACCGTGTTTGGTAATCGTGTCGGCTACCCGGTCGACGAGATGGCGCAGAGAAGATTCGCGGCTGTCGGTGCCGGGCGTGCCGGTGAAATATTTTTGAGCCACAATATTGGTGGCATTGAACGACCAAAAATCAGGCATGTCGACGCCAAGTTGTTCGAAAACGGCTTTACCAGTCTGTGGATTCTCGATCCGCGAGTCCCGTTTCTCCCATTTCAACTCATCATAAGGATGTACTCCTTCGCGGCTAAAAAATCTTTTAATTCCAATTCCGCTCATTTGCTGTTGTTGATATGGTGTCATACCGTTTTTCTCCCCTCCTGATTTTATTGCTTTTGGAACTTTTTGTTTTTTGTCACCCCACCGTTTGACCATAGGCAGCGACAACTGCTCCGCTAATCTTAAAGTTCTACTTCAAGATTAGCCCAACAGACCTCGCCGAGATCATGATTCCTATTTGAATATGCCCAAAACTGTTACGGTTACCTAAAATTTATTATACGCCTTTTTTCTTCATCCGGGATAGTTCTTTCTCAAAACTATCAACACTGGTGAAGCTGCGATAAACGCTGGCAAAACGGATGTAGGCGACGTCATCTAGGTCCGCTAGTTCTCTCATGACTAACTCGCCGATTTTGCCGCTGTCGATCTCGTTTTCAGCTTGCGACTGCAAGTCACTCTCGACCTTCTCGATCAAGGCCTCTAGTTGCAAAGTATTGACCGGCCGTTTTTCAACGGCTCGCTCTAATCCCCTGAGTAATTTTGAGCGGTCGAACAGCTGCCGATCACCGTTCTTTTTCAGTACCACCAGATGTCTTTTTTCAATTCGCTCGTAGGTGGTAAAACGATGTTCGCATTTCTCACATTCGCGGCGCCGGCGGATTGCTCCGGTCTCGACGACGTCTCGGGATTCCAAAACTTTGCTTTCCTCGGACTCACAAGCTGGGCACTTCATTGCGTCTCCCTCAAAGAACTGTACTTTTTATCATCTTGGTTTCATGATACCACGTATGTGGTGTACCTGGCAGTCAGTAAACTCCACCTATAGTGCTTATGTCAATAGCTTAGATAATGTAGTTTTTACCACAATTCTGCAACCTGCGGTTGCATCCTTTCTACTTTTGCCCGTCAAAACGGGGTCCCCAGCGATTGAGGATAATCGCTGGGGTGGAGTGTAGCAAAACCTCTCGGCGCAGTTTCCACAAAACTTGATGTATCAGTTAGTAAAAAACTAGCTTGCCTCCTTAATTCCTCAGTTATTAGCCACTGGCTATTAACTTCGTCGAACAAGCGGAGGAACTAAAAGTCGCTAGTTTTTTACAACATCTACTTCACTTTTGCTGCCAAAAGTGGGCGCGATGCCCTACGCGGAGTGGGCAAATTTTCTATTTTTTGTTGTTTTTTTCTGGTTTCTTATCTTTTTTAGCTTTCTTTTTCCCGAGTGCTCGGCGCAGAAATGATGGTGTTTCCCAGGCCTTTTCTTCTTCGTCGTCATCAGTCGCCCAAATCGAGCCATTACTGTTGTCATCATCATCGCGGACTGAGGTGGTGGTTGGTGTTGCCAGTTCGATATCTCCGACGGTTTCATCCAATTTTTCTTTGTCTAGATCGCTAGTTTGATCGCGGTTGAAATAAGCCAGACCGTCTTCACGAGATTTATCAGGCTCAGCGTAGAACGTGGCGTCGAAACCGGTGGCCACCACGGTAATTTGGATCTCGTCTTGCATTTCAGGATGGAGGGTCGCGCCAAATATGATATTGGCTTCCGGATCGACAGCCGCCGTTATAACTTCAGCAGCTTCGTTGATTTCGTGCATTGACATGTCGTTGCCACCAGTAACGTTGAATAGGACGCCGCGGGCTCCGTCGATCGAAACTTCGAGCAGCGGTGATTCGATGGCTTGTTTGGCGGCTTCGATGGCCCGGCTCTCGCCGCTAGCCCGACCGATGCCCATCAGAGCTGAGCCGGCTTTAGTCATAATGGTTTTGATGTCAGCAAAGTCGAGGTTGATCAGCCCATGGACTGTGATTAGATCAGATATCCCTTGGACTCCTTGCCGAAGAACGTCATCAGCGACTTTGAAAGCGTCGAGTAGCGGTGTGCGACGGTCAATCGTCTGCAGAAGCCGGTCGTTAGGAATAGTAATGATAGTGTCGACGTGTTTTCGGAGTTCATCGATGGCTGCTTCGGCGTTACGGCGGCGTTTTTCACCTTCAAACGCGAACGGCTTGGTAGCAATACCGACTGTCAAAATGTCCAATTCCTGGGCCACTTCGGCGATCAGTGGGCCAGCCCCGCTGCCGGTACCACCACCGGCGCCAAAAGTGATAAAGGCCATGTCAGCTCCGCTGAGAAGTTGTTTGATATCTTCTTTGGCTTCTTCGGCTGAGGCTCTGCCAACTTGGGGGTCTGCTCCAGCTCCGAGTCCTTTGGTCGTCTGGCGGCCGATGTGTAGTTTTTTGCGGGCTTTGGCATTGTGCAGGGCCTGAGCATCGGTGTTGACGACGATAAATTCCACACCACGGACACCTTCGTCGATCATTCGATTGACGGCTGCGCTACCGGCCCCACCAACGCCAACAACAACGATCCGAGCGAATGTTTCTATTTCTTGTTTGACTTCAGGCATCTTTTTTGGCACCTCACCTAAATATGCTAATTATGTGTTCAAGTATAGACCATAAAACGTTCTGCGCAAAATTTGAAGTCTAAACAAAAAACTAGTGAGTAATTTTGGTATTCAATCCTTGTGATTACTAGGGTTTTATCTTATCCCAAAGGCGCCGGGCTTGGCTGAGTACATTTTTGGCCTGGCGACCCAGGGCAGCTGGCGTGGATGAACCGGACTGTGAAAAACCGCTCAGCATCAGCCCGACTGCGACGCTCAAGCCGGGATCCGAAGCCCGGTCGATGATGCCACCAAAGCCGCTGGCCTTGCCGTGGGTAACTGGCAACCGCAGGCTATCCCGGGCGACTTTTTCGATACCGCGTAATTTGGAGCCGCCGCCAGTCAGAACAACTCCGCCAGGCAGTTTGGCGGAGCGATTAACTCTGATTAGTTCCTTGTCGACTTGGTCGAATAATTCTTCCAGTCGGGCTTGGACAATATGATAGACTTCACCCATATCCAGATGCAGTAGCTCGCCAGCGGCAGTTTTTACAGAGGCGCCGTGATTTTTGGGCCGTTCACCGACGTTAGCAAATTTGACCTTGATGGTTTCGGCTGTGTCCAGATCAGTTCGCAAACCAATAGCCAGGTCGTTGGTAACCGAACCGCTGCCAAACGGCAAGACGGCTGTGTGTAAAACTTCTCCCTCTTCGAAAATAGCTACTGAGCAAGTCCCGGCACCAATGTCGACCAGGACAGTCCCGGCCTCTCGTTGCCGCTTGTCGAGGATTGCTTGAGCAGCTGCCAGGCTAGTTATTGATTGGTGGCCAATTGACAATCCGGATTGGTAGACAGCCCGCTGAAGGTTTTTTAGAGACGGTGTGGCTGCCGTGACCACATGGGCATCGACTTCCAGGCGGACACCAGCCATGCCGACGGGGTCTTTGATATTTTCTTGTCCATCCAGACGAAATTGCTGTGAAAAGACCTGCAAAATCTCGCGATTTGGCGGCAATTGGATGACTGTCGCGGCATCTTCCACTCTAACTACGTCGTCATGAGTAATCGTGTGCTGCATTCCGCCAACAGCTATAACGCCTTTGGAATTTAGGCTTTTAATATTTACCCCTCCGACGCCGATACTGGCTTTTTCGATGGACCGCCCAGAAATACGCTCAGCCTCGTCAACGGCCTGGGAAATAGCCACTACTGTTTCGTCTATATCAACTACGCTACCACGGCGCATGCCATGATTAACCGAGATACCAACGCCCAGGACGCTGGGCTCGACAGAATCAGACTCCACAGCCGCGATCACACAGGCCACTTTGGAGGTACCCACGTCCAAACCAACCAGAATTGGCGAATTACGATTCATGCTTATGAGTATAGCCCTTACGGCTGCTCATCCCAAAAGGTTGCCGTGCTATTTGGAGTTCACTCCATTTGTCAGAGTATCTACCTAGGTTCTCTGTTTTCTGTTTTCCGTACGTTGTCTGTTATCCATTTCCCATGGAATAATGGCTCATGGTTAATGTACGGTAAATGGTAAATGGTGAATGGCTAATGGTAAATGTCTAGCGGGTTAGGATTTCGTAGCCATTTTCTGTAACTACAACTGTGTCCTCGAAATGGGCTGCCCGGCTGCCATCGCGGGTCCGGACCGTCCAACCATCACCATCAACCACAACATAGTAATCGCCGAGAGTAGCCATCGGCTCGATGGCTACCGTCATCCCGGATTTTAAGACGGCTCCGGTCCCTTTATTACCAAAATTGGCAATATTGGGATCTTCGTGTAGTTGATCGCCGACCCCGTGACCAACCAGATCTCGGATAACGCCCAGGTTGTTTTTTTCAAGCTCCGACTGCACCGCCCAGCCGATATCACCGGTCCGGCAGCCATTTTTGACTTGGTCCAGACCTTGATCCAGGGCTCGTTGGGTGGTTTCAACCAATATTTTATCCCTGCCCGATTTCGATTTGCCCACTATATATGTCCGGGCAGCGTCGGTAATCAAATCTTCAAACAAAACGCCAAAATCTAGACTGACCAAGTCACCTTCTTCGATTATTGTGCTGGGTTTTGGAATACCATGGACTATTTGGTCATTTATCGAGATACAGATGATATCTGGAAAGCCGCGGTAGCCAAAAAAAGCCGGACGGCCGCCGAGTTCCAACAGGTGTCGCTTGGCGCTGACTGCAATTTGGGTTGCGCTGATTCCAGGTTTGAGCTCGTCAGCCAAAGCCATCAGCACTGAGTTTAAAATCTGGCCGCCACGGCGCATTGAATCTATTTCTTTAGGGGTTTTTGGGCGCATCGGCGGTCTTAGTTGCCTACTTATTGATTTAAGGCTTGTTTGACTTTGTCGGCGACTGATTTGCCATCGGCTTTACCGGAGATCTTGGGACTTAGCCAACCCATAACCTTACCCATGTCACTGGCTGCTGCAGCTCCAGTCGCTGTAATAGCCTGGCTAATAAGCTCATCGAGTTCAGTCTCAGTCATGGCTTCGGGTAGATAGCTGTCAATGATCGCTTTTTCGGCTAATTCGGCCTCGGCCCGGTCGTTGGCGCCAGCTTTTTTGTAGAGCTCAGCTGACTCGGCCCGCTGTTTGGATTCCTTGCTCAAAATTTTGAGAGCAGCCGGCTCGTCTAGTTCGCCCCGCGCAGCAATCGTGGCATTTTGGAGGGCGTTTTTCATTAATCTCAGTGTTGAGACTTGCAAACGTTCACCGGCTAACATGGCTTTTTTCAGATCGGATTCAATCCGAGGAATCATCTTATACCGAGACGAGTTTTGCGAATTTTTTCAGCTTTGCGGGCTTTTCGGACAATGGCTTTGGCTCGGCGGTCGACTTTACTTTGCGGTTTTTCGAAATACTGATTTTTGCGGGCAATCGCCAGCAGCCCAGATTGCTGGACTTTTTTATTGAATCTTCGGAGCAAATTCTCTAGCGATTCTTTGGGATCTTTTCTGGTCACACTTATCACTTAGTTCACACCTTATTACTTAAACAATCCTATCTTATCAGAGGTGAAAAGGCAAGTATAATTATTTAGAGATATGATTGATTATTTGTATATTATATGTTAAGATACCTTATATGTCAGAAATGCAAATACCAAAAGTAGAAAAAGAAGATATTGTTGCACCTCCTATTGATTCAGGCGGAACAGCTATCGTTTTACAGCGTCACGAAAAATATGAAAGAAATCGTGATGCCCAAAATGCTGGTTCTATCTTTGAAGAGCAAGCCGAAGAAGCAAGGCTTCGTGATGAGGAATTTTTTCAAGATGTGCTAGGTCAAGAAACTGATGGTACTGAAACTATGATTCTTTTTGTCTCAAGTGACACGCAATATGCTGGTAAAGGTCGCAGAAGCTTAGAGACCGCTGAAATAGCGGAGAAAGCTGCGACAAGTGTTTTGGAATCAATGGGAATAGACCCAACGGAGAGAATAATCAATTTTAATCCAGACTTTAAAACAAAACGAAACTCGGAAACAAATCAAGACATTCGACCATTTAGTAAATTACGGGAACCCCAAATTTTTGATACCCCTAAATATGTAAATTTTTTGATAAATAAATATGGTGAAATGGATGGCCCGGGTTCAGGACTTAGTCAAGAAGCATGGGCAGCACATGAAATGGATGCCGAGAAGGAAGTGAGAGAAGAAATGGGAGCCGAAGGTGTGAACGATATGCTCGATCGGACCAAGAAATCAGTCAGTATATTTGAACGATATGCCCGAGCTTTTCACTCTAGTCACCCAAATAAAAGATTGGTAATCTGGGCAGCTACTCACTACGACACTATTAGCCCACTTGTAAAAAACATAACTGGTACTTCTCTTGAGGAATACATCCCTGTAGATTATGGAGCTGGGGTTGTTATTGAAATACCGCCAGTTAGCAAAACCGAAGGGGCTACCCTACGGGCAAATAATCAAATAGTCGCGTTAAATTTGGGCAAACAAGCTGTTAAATAAAATATTTCATTTTTTTGTTAAGAAGCTGACAGCTTTCTCAATGGAATCAAACATGGGCACTCCATGATCAGTGTGCCATGTTTTGATAAATGCAATGTGTCCCAATACTTGTTGATGGTCTTCCTCTGTGGCACCACCATCGTAGCTGGTTTGCTGGCGGTGCTTTATGTATTTCTTATGGGTTTCCCATTCCGGTATGACAATAGCACTTGGTTCCAGCCAATAACATGAAGCTCCCATAATCCAAAAACCTAATTTCATCGCCTCCATAGTGATTACATCACTTCTTTGATCAACTCGATTCAAAGTTTCCAACGGTTCTTTCCACCATGCGCCATCTGGATGTGCCCCTGCCGACATCCAAATCTCATCACCATCAATCCAATGAGGTTCTTTTTGGATCTTACAAAAATGGGTCTTCCCACTGCCAGATGGAGCTAGTATGAAGAGACCGTTGTTATGCTGCACATATTTTTTGCCAAAGCCCTTATAAAAACTCTGCCCACTAGTAAAAATTACGGGATCTATTTTCATGTGCCTACCTAGGGTTTTTTGCGTTGTGATTTGACGACGATTGATTGGAGTTCTTTGAAAATCGGAAATTGTTGGTTGGCACTGTAGACCTTTGTATTGCCGGCTTTGCGAGATCGCAAGAAGCCGACTTTTTCGAGTCGGATCAGTTCCCGCTGGATGTTGCCTGGATCTTCCTTGATGATTTTGGCCAGGCCTCGGACGTGGTTTTCGTAGTCCGGAAACTTGGCGTAAACAACCAGGATCTTCCTCCGCACCCTCGATGTGATAAAAATGTCTAACATACCCTACCTTATATTGAATCCATTGTATAAAGCACAACGGCTAGCCCAATCTTATACATATTATTCACTCATGTAAAGATTCTGGTTTGAGGGCTTGAGGTTCGCACTTGGATGCCAGGTGCAAAAATCATTATCCGTTCACCGTTTACCATTCACCACACATTAGCCATTATCCGTTCCCCATGGAAAACAGTAAATGGGAGATGGGAAACGCACGGAAAATGGTGAATGGTTAATGGAAAATGGCCAAAGCCCTTGGCGAGCTACTGCCATTTCAATATTGTTTGCTCAATCAAGGCCATCGCTGCTTCATGATCCATTGGCTTCTCATCATTGTAGTAGTGGTCGGTGCTGACGTAGTTATCCGCGACATTGAGTATGTGGATCTCGTCGCAAAGAATGTGCATCTTATCAACCACATTGACAGTTGTTACCACTACAGCCCCCACCAACCTTTTGATCTTGATCGGCTTGATAATCGCTCGCAGTGCATCCAGCTGGTTGGGTTCTTTCATTCCATCACTAACCACGATAACTACCCGGTCGGTCAAATAATCCGGATGTAAAATTCCTACTTCACCAACCAATAGATTTAGTTCATGCATTTGCTTCAATTTCTCACCCTCAATGGCATTTTGGTACTCGGCAGTATCTGCACCTAACATCGATGAGTCATAAACCAGCTCGCCCTCCTGGGTTAGTGTGCCGATTGGCTGATTGCCAAAATCAGGGATTTTTATGGGCTTTGATTCCAAAACATAAATAGTGCTGTGCAAAGCTGCAGCTATCGGATCGGCTACCGCAACAGCACTATCGTTGAGCGCCACTATGGCGGTGTTCTCATAGCGATGAGGCATCAGCTCAGCCGCCAATTTCTCGCCAGCTTCCCGGCGTGAATCGAAATAATTAGAAGACATGCTCTAACTCTATCAGGATTTAAGTCCTGGGCTATACTTCAATAGACCTCTTATAATGTGAGAACAGGATGTGAAAGATGTTGATTTTTGGTAAAAACCCACAATCTCCGCCAAAGCATAACAGTAGTTATGGAGCGAAGGAGATTGATGGGTTTTGGCCGAAAAGGACAGCTTTCAGGCCTGAAGTCACATTGGGAGAGGTCTAAAATGAAATACTACTTTGAGGTGGTAGTGGCGCGGTCTTTTGGAAAACAAGATCAAGGCCGTTTAACTTATCATCACACAGCCAGAATCAAACCTGGTGCTATTGCGACGGTACCCTATGGAAAAATTTATGCCCTGGCGATTGTTTTAAATGAAACAACCAAACCGAAATTTGCGACTAAGCCAGTAAAACTAATCCACAATCTACCACCACTACCTAAAACTACTTTGGATCTGATGCTTTGGTTGGCCGATTACTATGCTTGCGGGCTGGCAATGGCTGCCAAACTGATCCTGCCTAGTTCTTTGCTGCAAAATCCCAAGAAGCTGCTACCGGCCAAACCATTAAAGACCTCAACAAAACTGCCAGATTTGAGCGCCGACCAATTTGCCACAATTAATAAGATCAACAAAGCCGGTCCGGGATTATCAATCCTTCACGGCGAAACGGCTAGCGGTAAAACGCGAATTTATCGTGAGCTAATCGACCAAACCATCAAATCTGGCCGGGACGCCATCATTTTAGTGCCAGAGATTGCCCTCTCCACCCAAGTGCATTTTCAGTTAACTGAGATGCTGGATTGTCCGACGCATTGGTACCATTCCCAGCTAAAACAAACCCAGCGGCGAGCCTTGTGGCTGGAAGCGCTAGGTCCCCACCAGCCGGCGGCTTGGATTGGTGCCCGCTCAGCTGTCTTTTTACCTCTGGCAAAGCTCGGCTTAATCATCATTGATGAGTTTCACGATAGCAGCTACAAACAGGCCAGCGGCATTTACTATCGGGCTGTACATGTAGCAGCCCGACTGGCTAAATTGACTCGAGCAAAATTGGTTCTAGGCAGCGCCACGCCTTCGATTGGCGATTACTATTTGGCCGATGCCAAGCGGCGTCCAATCTATCGGATAACCGATCCGGTTCAGGGGCCAATCCAAAAAGATATAAAGATAGTCGATATGAAAAAATCCAAAATGTCCGGCGGCGACCGCTGGTTGAGCCGGGAAATGCTCGAGGGCATAGAATCCACCCTGGCAATCTCCGAGCAAGCCATAATATTTCTGAACCGCCGGGGCAGTGCTGGGCTGATGTTTTGCGGCGACTGCGGCTGGCAAGCCACCTGTCCTAATTGCCAGCTGCCGCAAACTTATCATGGTGATAAAAATATCCGGCAATGCCATGTTTGCGGACGTAGCGAGCCGGTGGTACTGCAATGCCCGGCGTGCGGTTCAGCCGACATCCTAACTCGCGGAGTTGGCACCAAAGACATCACAGCCAAATTACAAAAACACTTTCCAAAAGCCAAAATTTATCGTCTGGACCGCGACAGCTTTAAGGCTAGCGAGTTTGAGGAAGTGTATAAAAAGTTAGAAAGCGGAGATATCGACATTGTCGTCGGTACCCAAATGATTGGCAAAGGCTTTGACTTGCCAAGAGTTTCCTTTATCGGCCTGGTCCATGGTGACGCCAGCCTCAGTTTGCCCGATTTTGCTGCCAATGAGCGTACTTACCAATTGATCCACCAGGTCATCGGCCGGGGTGGCCGTCGCATTGGCCGTGTCAGAGTAGTCATCCAAACTTTCCGGCCAGATCATCCGGCCATTGAAAAAGCCTTGGCTGGTGATTGGCAGGCTTTTTACGAGCAAGAATTGGCCAGCCGGCAAGCAACCGGTTTCCCGCCTTTCCGTTATCTGCTAAAGCTGACTTGCAGCGGTAAAAGTGATAAATCAGCCAGCCAGGCTTTGCAACGTTTGGCAGACAGCGTCGATAAAAGTCTGCGAGTCCTCGGCCCAGCACCGGCTCTTTATTCGCGCGACGGCCGGGCTTTCCGCTGGCAATTAGTCATTCTCTCCCCAGACCGGCGAATTTTATCGGATCTGGCATCGAACTTGCCGGCCGGCATTGTCGCCGATCTAGACCCGATAAACCTTCTCTAGATATCCTCTGTTATTTGCCAAAAATCACTCTACATTTAGCTACGGCCGTGGGTAAATGTAGAGTTCGTTGATATTGTTTGGCTTGATTATTTTACTGGTAATCGACGATACTTATAGGTATGAATCGCCACGACATTATCACCCTGCCCCACGAGTCGCTGAGGAAGCCTTCAGTCCTAGTACCCTTGGACCGGAAAAAATTGGCGACCCTAGTGTCAGATATGAACCAAGCGATTATGGATTGGGATAAACACCGGCCACATGAAATTACGGTGGCCCTGGCGGCTGTCCAGATCAACAAATTGTACCGAGTGATCATGCTCAGAAAGGACTACAAGAACAAAAAAGACAATGAATTTGAAGTTTTGCTAAATCCAGAGATCGTCCGTCGCGATGGTGTGCCAATCGTCGATCTGGAGGGCTGTCTTAGTGTGACCTCTATGTATGGCAATGTGGCTCGTTATCCCAGGGTTAAGGTAAAAGCACTAGATATCGAAGGCCGGCAGGTAAAAAAAGTTGTCAAAGGTTTTCGGGCCCGGGTACTTCAACACGAGATCGATCACACCAACGGCATTATGATTGTCGACCGTTGTGGCAAACAAGGCACATATTTTCAGCTGAAGGGCGACGGCACTATGCACAAAATCACGGCCTCCGAAAAAGCCGCCTTCTTGGATAAAGTCGGTCTAAAAAAACCAAGCGATGAATAAGACTTCGCCAATTATCTTTTTTGGCAATGAAAAATTTGCCACAGGATTACCCGCGGCTGAACCGATTATTCAGAATTCTTTGCGTCGGGCCGGCTACCAAATTGAAGAGATTGTGACGACAAGGACTATCCCTAAACATGAGACGACAGTCGCGGTTTTAGCCGCATATGGCAAAATTTTACCCCAAGAGGTGTTAGACCAATTCCCTCTCGGCATTATCAATGTACATCCATCGCTACTACCGCAATACCGTGGCCCGACACCAATCGAGCAAGCCATCCTGGGTGGAGTCGCCAAGACTGGCGTATCGATAATGAAATTAACGCAGAAGATGGATGCCGGACCAATATATAAACAAAAAACCCTACATTTAAGCGGTGGGGAGAGCAAGGCGGAGTTGGCGGCATCACTGCAGCGGCTGGGCGCCGAGCTGCTGCTCGAAGTGTTACCCGAAATAATCAACGGCAGTCTATCGCCGCGCCAACAACCGCATCCCGACAGAACGACTTACTCAAAATTACTTAAAAAAAGTGACGGTGAAATTGATTGGAACAAGTCCGCCGTGCGGATCGAACGCGAAATCCGTGCCTACTTGGGCTGGCCGGGCAGTCGAGCCAAGATTGCCGGCAAAGATGTCATTATTACTGACGTAACGGTGGTAGATCAAACAGGCCGAGCCGGGGAATGGATCACGAGTGCAAAAAATGTACTCGAACCTCACAAACTCCCTTATTCCAAGGCTGAATCAGCTCGTGCGAAAACTGTTTTATCTGAAGGAGAGGTACCCGTAGGTACATCGAAAGAGGAAAAACAGTTTGCAGCCGAGGTTAGTCGGTCTGGGGATGAGAGAGCTTTGAGAGGTTCGAGTTTACTCGTTTTTTGCGGGCAGCAGGCTTTGGTTATAAATCGGCTCAAACCAGCTGGCGGCAAGGAGATGACCGGCCAGGCTTTTATGTCTGGTTTGAGGGACTAAGTCGTCGAATTGGACGAGGCGGAAATGATTTTGGGAGCGTCTTTTTTGACTTCTTCGACTAACGTGTCGAGCTCTAACTTGACGACGTCCTTATAATTCGGAAAGTTCGTCTCCAGCCAAGTCAGCGCGGCGGCTTCTTTGGATTTTTGTTGCTCCGGACTATCGGTTTCGGTCGGCAATAATTTTTCAAAATTCTCCAACTCTTCCTCACTGAGCTTGCTGGCTAGCTTCATACCGACCCGCAGTTCCAGAGTCTCGCGCAAATGATCGAGCAGTGATCGCCGCTCAACCTCTGGCAGATCCCCTAGTCCGATTGATTTTAGTAAGTCGTCATCAATTCTAAGCATATTAGCTATTTAACCATATTTAAAGCTTACGTTTTTTCTCTTCTCGGACAAAAAATTCGATCCGGTCGCCAATATCAATGGTTACTTTAGAAGTAGTAGACAGTTCGACGCCACATTGTTCGCCGCTGACTACTTCTTTGACTTCCTGCTGAGCCTTCTGGACCTTTGTTACTTTGGCCTCAGCCAGTGGCTCTTTGGACTTGGCAACGTAAATTCTTGCCAACAGTCCAGGAGTTAGTTTCCCGCTAACTACATCGCCACCACAGATCAGTTGGCTCTTGCTGCTGCGAAAGACACCTTTGATAGTTAGTTCGGCTACGACTGTCTCGACTACCTCCGGGCTGAGCATGTCTTCCATCCAGCCTTTGACCTCATCGAGCAGCTCATAAATCACATCATAGAGTTTTATCTGGACATTTTCGCGGCTAGCCTGGCGCTTGATGGTCGATGACATGGTGACATGAAATCCTAGGATGATTGCCCCACTGCTTTTGGCCCGCGAGATATCACTTTCATTGATCGGCCCGACCCCACTACTAACGACTTTGACACCGATGTTCTCATTGCCGAGCTGGACGACGGACGAAGTTATTGACTCGAGCGAGCCTTGGACATCGGTTTTGATAATTACATTTAGATTTTGGTGCTTGGATTGCTGGCTAAGGCTGGTTAGAACCTCACTAGCTGTCGATATTTGCCGGGTACGGACGGATTTACCGATATCAACTGAAGTCTGGGCGGCCGAACGGGCAGCCTTCTCACTAGCCTCGACTTTGAATTCATCACCGAAACTAGGTACTGACTTGAAACCGCTGACCTCAACAGCTCTGGATGGCCCTGCAGTCTGGACTGGTTTGCCGGATTCATCTTCCAAGCTTTTGACTTTGGCGGTGGTAGAACCAGCCACCAAAAAATCACCGAGTGCCAATGTGCCTTGCTCGATCAAAAGTGTCGCTACCGGACCCTTGCCGGTAGCCATATGAGATTCGATGATGATGCCCTCGGCTGGACCATTTGTTTCAGCTTTGAGTTCATTAATATCGGCTAACAGTAAAGTCATTTCCAGTAGTTTGTCGACGCCTTGCTTGGTCTTGGCAGAGACTTCGACCATCACAATCTCGCCGCCCCACTCCTCGGTATTCAGACCGGCTTCACTGAGCTGTTGTTTGGTTTTGTTGACGTCGGCACCGGGCTTGTCGGTTTTGTTGATCGCCACCAAGATTTGGACACCGGCTTTTTTGGCATAATTGATAGCTTCAATGGTCTGTGGTTTGACACCGTCATCAGCAGCCACCACGATGATCGCCACATCGGTCAGAGCAGCGCCGTGCTGGCGCAAGCTGGAAAAAGCCTCATGCCCCGGCGTATCAAGTAGAGTTATACCCCGACCCTTGTAATCAATGTGATAAGCCGAAATGTGCTGGGTTATACCGCCGGCCTCGTCTTTGGCATGAGAGCTGCCACGGATAGCATCAAGCAAGCTGGTTTTACCATGATCGACATGCCCCATGACTGCAACTACCGGCGGCCGTATGTCGCCTTGGTCGTTAGCCCGCCGTTTTTTGGGCGCTTTTTCCTCGATGACCTCTTTTTCAGTTTCCACTTCAAATCCCAGTTCAGCGGCGATTATTTGGGCGGTGTCCGGATCGAGGCGGTCATTGATGGTTGCCATCACGCCATTTTTCATCAGCTCGCCGATGACGGTAGAAACCGTCAAATCCAGGGCCTTGGCCAGCTCGGCTACAGTCAAACCCTCTGGTATTATGATTTTTTTATCAGTCATAACAAAACCCTAGCTCTTCTTTGGTTTGGTCCCGTTAGAGGTTTTAGCTCTAATGGGATTGGCGACTGTTTTGGCGACTGGCTTGTCCGCCACAGCTTTAGCGGCGGGAACTTTTTTGGCTGGAGTTTTTGGGGCGGCTTTGTCTTTTGGAGTGGATTTTAGGCTAAGAGAGATCTTGCGGTTATCTTTGTCGATAGCAAGGATTGTAAATTTCTTGGTCTCACGGAGCTTGAAGATCTCTTCCGGATCGGCCGAGCTGTCATCACTGAGCTCGGAAACGTGGACCAATGCTTCGATAGCCGGGCTGAGCTGGATGAAGGCCCCAAAAGGTGTGATCCGGGTAACGGTACCATCGACCACATCGCCGACTTTGTAGCCGTCGACTTCTTTGAGCCAAGGGTCTTCCTGGGTTTGTTTCAGGCTGAGGCTGAGACGGTCACGGTCGATAGCGATGATTTTGGCTTTGACCTGATCACCCGGCTTTACGTAGTCGGCTGGGTTTTCCACTCTATCCCAAGAGATTTCCGAGATATGGATGAGTCCCTCGATACCATTGACGTTGACGAACACGCCGAAATCTACGACTCCAGTCACCATCGCTTCTACGACATCGCCTTCTTTGAGCGCACCGAGACGTTTCTGGACATCCTCACGTACTGCTTCCTTTTCGGAAAATATCAATTTGTTTTGTTTGCGATCAATATCCAGGATGCAAAGCTTGAGCGGCCGCTTTACCAGAGAGTGTAGTTTGGTAAGTATTTCATCCTTGTCGGCTCCGGAGACCCTCGGATAATGTTCTGCGGACAGCTGTGAGACCGGCAAGAATCCCCGAATACCTTCCAGCTCCACTAGCAAGCCGCCGCGGTTAGCATCATAAGGCGCGACTTCGATGGTTTCTTTGGATTCACCAAGTCTAATCAGTTCATCCCAACCCCTGTCTTTGACGGCTTTGCGCAAGGAAAGTAGCACTGTTCCGTCCGGCATCTCGGGCTCCAAGACGCTAGAAGTAACCGCATCACCCGGTTTCATTTCATCGGCGCCAAAGCCGATTTCGCGCCGGGCAACCATACCAATGCCGTTTTCACCCAAATCAACCCAAATTTCGTGTTTTTTGGTAGAAAGCACCGTGCCTTCGACAATGTCGCCCAAGCTAAGCCGAGCTAAAGTGCTAACACCGGCCAAAAGATCATCCATCGTAACGGACTTCGTACTCATTGATTAAATTGCTCCTATCTCGTCTGCTTGTACCTAGATAAGCACTACAGTTCTACTGTAGCTATTAAAGCTCAGATCTGTTAGAAAGTAAACCCCAGTTAGAAATTAATTTCTAACTGGGGTTTACCGTTAACTATTATCCGTTCACCATTCACCGCACATTATCCGTTGTCTGTTTCCCATGGAAAATGGATATCGGAAAACGTATTGTAAACGGAAAATGGCAAATGGATAAAGGATCGCTAGATTGAGAGCTGGCGCTGTTTGAGGACTTTTTTGGCTCGATTGTTGGCTAAGGCTACCCCGATAACCGCACTTATAGCCAGAGGTGCCACGATGATTTCCGGGCCGGTTGAAGGCAGGTTGCTGTTATTTGCTTGGCTGGTATCGTCACCATTGTTTTCGGTTGGCGTCACAGCCAGTGGCTCTACAGGAGTAGCTGGCGTGGCAGTTTGTTGCTCTTTGGTTGGCTCAGCTGGCTTGGCTGGCTCTTCGGGCCGGCTATTTAGCTCGACGACTCCGACAATCAAAATAGCCACAATGGCTAGTGTAATAACGACTAATGCTGGTCTAGTCCTTTGCATAATATTCCCTCTCTTTAGTCCACCCTTTGGTCAGAGTTTATCATATCCATTAAAAATTTCTGTGTTTAATTTGTTACCCAAACCTGGATGCCAGTTGGAAGATCATTATCCGTTCACCGTTCACCGTTCACCACACATTAACCGTTCTCTGTTCTCCATGGGAAAAGGCTAATGGAAAATGGGCGAAGCCGTCTGGCTGGTGCGTGGGTCTGGTAGAATTGGCACATGAATGTAGGTGTAGACATCGGAGGGACAAAAACTTTAGTTGCTTCATTTGATAACGGCCAAATCGTCAAAAAGGCCAAGTTTGCCACCAAACCTGATTACAAAATATTTGTCGCTAATTTGATAGATGAAATAAAAAAACTTGGTCCAAACGTTGAGGCGATAAAAATTGGCGCGGCCGGTCGAGTCGACCGAGCCAATGGTGTGTTTGTGGCTGGGGGCAATCTGACTTGGCGAAACACGCCTCTTGGCACAGACCTAAAAAGTGCCTTTGGTGTCCCTGTAAAGATAGAAAATGACGCCAATACGGCCGCCCTGCACGAATCTATCCACGGTGCTGGTAAAGATTTCAAAAGACTCATCTACATTACCTTGAGCACCGGTATCGGTAGCGGTTTCGTAGAGGATAAAAAGCTGGTTGAGTCACTACTGGATGAAGAAATCGGACAAACAATGGTTAGGTGGCAGGACAGTGATTGGCTTGCTTGGGAAGATATTGCGTCTGGACGAACTTTTTACGAACAAAATCAGGTCTTAGCTAAAGATTGCACTGATAGAAAAATCTGGGCAGATTATTCCCAGCGTTTACTGCCAGGATTTTCGGCAATGCTGACTTTATTTCAAGCCGATGGCGTTGTGGTTGGTGGCAGTATGGCAATCGCTTTTGATAAATTTATACCGATCGTAATTCAGGAGCTTGAACAACAATATAGTTCAAATGGTTTGATCAAAATCCCTGAATTTACACCTGTTAGTAATCCTGAAAATGCTGTTTTACTGGGCACAATGGATCTGTAAATGAGTTCTGATCTGCTAAATAAGCTAAAGAAAAATAATCCGGCATTGAATTTTTTGCCAGCCAAAGTCTTTGCCTGGTCGCCCAAAACTCAGACTATTTTCTACAACTTAGAGAGACTTAGCCGCGGTGAATCCATGAGTTTATTGCATGAATTTGCCCATGCCCTGCTGGAGCACCAAGAATATTATTATGACGTTGAGCTGCTAAGAATGGAGGTGCAGGCCTGGAAAAAAACTATGGAAATCAGTGATCAGTACGACGTACTTATAAAAAAACAAGTGGTGGATGGTTGTTTGGAGACTTATCGGGATTGGCTAGATGCTCGAAGTCACTGCCCTACCTGCGAGCAATATGGACTGCAGCAAGTATCACAAAATTACCGATGTTTGATGTGTGAAACCCAGTGGCGAGTACCCGTCAGACAAACCTGCGCCATCAAGCGATGGCGGGTTGTTAACCCACCAAAAACAGTCCTAGCCTAAGATATTTACCATTTTCCATTCACCGTTTTCTGTACATTGACCATGATCCATTACTCCATGGAAAATAGGAGAACGGATAATGTGTGGTGAATGGCTAACAGAAAACGGCTAATGAAGCACAGTTAGTTAGACGGTGCGTGGCGTCTAGGCTAGTTTTCGGCGGCGGCTAATTCGTCCGCCTTTAGCACCGGCTACTCGAGCCAGTTCGCGGTTGGCAGCAAAGCCACCAGTGTGACCTTTTTTGCCGCCCATAGCACCTATACGGGCATAGAAATCTTTGCCATATCTTTTCTTGTTGGTTGAAGCGGCAGCGCGGCCGCCGGTTTTGGTCCCAGCCATTTAATACCTACTTTCTCTTATAGCTTAACAATAATGTATCAAAACAATAGTAACACTTAGCATACTCTGTGTCAAACAAATGTATTAACTTTTGTAAACTAGTTTTGCGAACTAGAATCGGTAGTAGTTTCTTCCGAAGATTGACCGTTACCAATATTGATTGGGGCGATTTCAATGACTTTTTTGGTAGTAGGTCGATACAAAATAGCCTTTTTGGCTTGGGCAAACATCAATACCTTGTCCCCGTTTTGGGCGTTTAAGAAGAATGGCTGGTTCTTGAGCTTGCTGGCATCAACAACTGTGGCTATGGTTGGAGTTTCATTAGTGGGTAATTCCACGAATTCACCCACTTCAGCTTTTAGCTTATTAGCTTCGTCCTTGGTGGCCTGTTCAGGATTAGCTAGCCGGGCATTTTCTTTCTTCAGGTTGTTATAACGAGTCCAAAGTACTGCCCCACCAATGGTTACAGCCAGTAGAACTATCAAGACAGCCCAAGTCTTCAAGGCTTTCTTGTTCAACCTCGGCAGTATTGGTTTTCTCGATTTTTTTATTTTCTTCTCTGTTTTAGATTCTGATTGTGCCCCTTCTTTTGCTTCTTCAGACTCTACTCGAATATTTAGACCAGCCATTTAGACTTCCCCTTCACCATCGGTTTGTTATTATGCTTATATTCTTACATTCCAGACACGATCTGACAAGATTAAGGTTGTTCAAGATGAGTCTCAGCGTTTTTTACGGCTAAGGCAATCCAGGAGAATGTGAAGTCTGCACTAGCTGGTTCTTCCAAGACTATTTCGAATCCTTCTGCGGTAACATTTTGGTAGCTGTACTTGGCAAACTTGCCATTGCCAAGCGACAGCGATATTATCGGCGGCGCACTGTAAGGTTGGTCAAAGACTACCCTGACCTTGTCTTGGCCGCTAGCAATCAACGCAAAGCCACCAGTGTCGTTATTGAATGTCGCTCGTCCTTCGAAATTAACATCGTTTTGGAATCGTACAGCTGCTTTAAAGGTCGCCGGACCGTCCACGATCATGGCACCTTTGACGATGAGGTCCAAGTCTACGCTCAGGGAGCCGACATTCAAATTACTCAAATCAATATCTTGGCTGGCGGCTGGTACCTGCTCGCCATCAGACTGAAGTACCACGACATCGGACTCTAATTTAGTAGTTCTATCAGCTAGAGACTGTATCTGGCCGACTAGGTCACCGTTAGAATGTCCGCTACCCACCCTTACTAGAACTGTACCGCTTTCACCACTAAAATCACTGATGGCATAGCCGACAATCGGACCTGGTTGAGATGCCCTCATACCCACGCCGGGTGAATTGGAGGCGGTTATGGGATCACCAGCTTTGATATCGCCATTTTCATTACTTATTTTTACGGGTACCAATCCGCTTACCGCCACATTTATTTCATTTCCGACTTCTTCTCTGATACCTATTACCATACTGGGAGCACTGGCAACTACCCCTAATAATCGTCCATCATAAGCACCTGAAGTCCGTTGGGCACCGTTTGCGATGGAATTATCGATAGATACGAGATCACCGACCGATATTGAAGGATCGTTGGTACTATATCTTTCACCAATATCGGTACCGACAATTTGGCTGGCCCGCACATTGCCCTCTTGGTCTATCGAGGCGGTCTGAGTACCGTCGTCTCGCTGAATGTTCAAGGCGTCGGCCGTCAGGCTGCCCGCAAAAGTGGCGTTGCCGGCAATATCGAGGCCCAAGATCTCAGCCCCGGTGTGATCGAGCACCACGAAGCGGCCTTGGTCGCCAGATAGCCTAACGGTGTGCCCTTGAGCGTTGGGGTCCAAGGTGGGAGCCGCAACAAGCGCAGCCTGGTCACCAGTTAGTCCGCTATCAGTCGGCACATTGTCATCCTGCCAGGCGCGGAAGTAGTCAATGTCGAGGTTTGTGGGAGTGGCTGTGTTCGTCTCCGTGCCTGCCAGGTAGTTTATAGTCAGTCCACCGGTTGGAATGCCTGAGCTTAGACCGGTACCGCACTCAACCTCAACGATTCCGTCGGCCACGTTGTTGTCCCAGAAGAAGTGAACGTCTGTTGCCGAGCGGACCTCAGCCCGCAAATACATCCAGTTACCAGCAGTGATGGTGCCACAAGTCACATTCACCTGAGTGCCTCCAGAACGAGCTACTCCTTTCAAGACATTGTCACAAGCCGGAGTTGCGACTACACCTATACAGTTTGAGAAGTAAACCCCATTAGTCGGGGAAACTGAGGTAGTTGTATTAAGGGATCCAAGATCTCCTAGGCCAGCAAAGATGCGCGAGGTACCAGCGACAGGCATCTGCGAAACCCTTATCTTGGTCGTGAAAACTGGGAGATTGGTGTCAGCGTCGAAGATGTTGTAGTTTGTAGCCGCAACGTCCGTACTCATGAACTCTAAGCAGCGTGAGGTGGAAGCGGCGGCGGCGGCAGAGGTAGCGCTAATCCGCTCTGTGCCGTTAACGTCCCCATTGGAGAGGAACGTACAAGACGCGCCCACGCCGACAGATGTGCCAGCTGTAGAAAACTCACCGCTGAAGTCGGCACAGGTGATTCCGGTAATTCCAGCCGTGCCCCAGTCGCCACGTTTTCTCGTCTGGGCGCCTGTACAGGTGCCCTTATACAAGTTGAACTCATCCCCGACGTAGCTATTGCGGCTTATGAACGCCCCAGCGGTAGCTGCGGCCCCAAAGGTATTGTTAGCGTTACTCATATCTCGCAGTTCAAAGAGGTTGTTGTTGCTTGAGTCGACCACATTAATCAGCCTCTCGTGGGTGCCGGACGTTGGCACCGTACTTGTCCCTTGGATGCGCAGGCCAGTCTGGGTGCCACCAGTGGTGATGGTACCTAGAGTGATATTTAACCCGGTCGATGTGATGGTGCCGGCCGTCTGAGTGATGTTGGGGGTAGCTAGATCTATGCCATTAAAGGTAAAGGTAGCACCGCCACCGTTGATTGCCAGTGCCCCGGGGTTGTTGAAGCTGAAGCCCTCGTAGGTGGTGGTGGTGGTGGCCGTCAGCGCTGGTGTGTCGAGCGTGATGCCGATGATGTTCTGCCCGGTGGCGCTCGTAAAGTTGGTGACATAGTCGAAATTGGCACCAACCAACGCCGTGGTCTGCGTAAAGGCCGTCTGTGCTTGAATCCGTAACCCGGTGTCCCAGCCCTGACCAATATTGATGGCCGTCTCGGTAGCCGCACCCGGTGTAGTGATGGTGTCGATGTTAATGCCGTTAAGTATGCCATTGCTGTTACCAGAGGCCGCTGGGTCAACAAAGATCAGGTTCTGGGTAGTTGAGGCCACCGTGTTGGCGACGCCGGTGACTTCTAGCCCATTGATGACGTCGCTGGCGTCGACTGGTGCGTTGGCGATGATGGCGTGTATGGCGCTGTTGAGAGCACCGGCGCCGGTAGTAGTGGTGAGCGAGACGGCCAGCCCGTCGACGGCATTGGTAGCTGTGTTGGCCGCGACCACCAGCCCATCTACAGTCGCGCCGGTAGCGGTAGTGACGTTGACTGAATCGGCCGGATCGAGGGTGACATTGAAGTCGCCGTCACTTATGTCGACGTCTCCGTCGGTGACCAGAATATCGCCGCTTGTCAGAACCAACCCGTCAACCCCATCGCCGCCGCCGTTGAGGATTAGTTGGCTATTGCTGTCGGTGTCAATGACTACGTCACCAATGCCGTTAGGTATGATCGTCAAGTCTTCATCAGTACCAGTACGGATATCTGCGGTAGTGCTGCCGGTATTGCCGCTAAAGATCAGGGCGGTGTCTGAGTCAACTGTCAGAGTGGCGTTGGCAGTGCCGGTTGGCGCCAATAAGATTGAGCCATCATCGGCAAATGTCACGAAGGCTGAGACACCATCACGAACTACAAAGTCACCGCCAGTGGCTAGATCAATCTGGATACCGCCAGCGCCGTTGAGATTGTATATAAGGTCATTGGCGTCCAGGTTGGTGGTGGTTGACTCATCAACATCTAGGGTATTTTCTAGGTCGTCATAGTCTATACAGTCAACACAGTTAAACTGTCCGGCCGTGGCCGCTAAGTCTAGCGGGCCGTCAACTTCCAGCGCACCCTGCACGTAGAGGTCGTTGTCGTCGGTCACATTGCCTGCGTTGGCTGCACCACCCAAATTACTGATAGCGTTGTAGGCCAACCCGGCTGCCACCCCACCGATAGCAAAGGTGTCGGTGTCGGCAAACAGCACGTTACCTGCCGCCAAGTCTGCATTTAGGGTTATGTCACCAGAACCAGACTGGATCAAAGTGGTGGCAGAGGTGTTGGTGGTACCGAGCGTCAAGCTCTTGGCGGCAGCCCCGGTTCCAATCTGGATGATATCGGCGCCAGTTCCGCCAGTGCCAATGTTGATGATGTCGACACCAGTGCCAATACCAATGTCAATGATTTGGGCAGCCGCAGCTTTACCGAGCGTGATATGGCCATCATCTTCAAACTGCACGAATGTCACGCCGCCATCTTGAACTAGAAAGTCCCCTGCGGAACCAGTGATGTCTACCGTTAGTACCCCAGCTCCATCGACAGTGGTGGTAAGGTTATTCGCACCAAGCAAGGTATTAGTGTTTGCATCAACATTTAATGTGTCTTCCAAATCATCATAGTCAATACAGTCGGTACAATTGAATTGTCCGGCAGTTGCCGCCAGATCGACTGGTCCATCGACTTCTAGTGCTCCTTGAATATACAGGTCGTTGTCGTCTGTGACATTACCAGCACTAGCTGCGCCGCCTAGATTGCTGATGGCATTGTAGGCTAGTCCAGCCGCCACGCCACCAATAGCAAAGGTGTCGGTATCAGATAGGATCACATTACCAGCTCCGCTCTGCGAGTTGAACGTGATGTTGTTAGAACCCGATTGCACCAGAGTGGAAGATGTGCCGGTGGTGGAGCCGACTTGAACTGTTTTGTTGGCCGCACCAGTGCCTAATTGAATAGTTTCGTTGCTACTATCATTACCAATAACAATTGAGCCGGTTGTGCCGGATTCAATTGTTAAAGCCTCGCCAGCTGCAGTAGTAATGTCGGTAGTAGCGCCACTGATTTGCAGGCCGGTGTCGGCGTCACCTGTCAAAATATGATTGGCCGCGTTGCCGATATCCTGTAGCAAGAGCATGTCATTACCGGCATCGTCCTCGAAAGTGAGCGTGCCGGTGTTAGAGAGCTGAACTATAGCCGTGGTGTCTGCAAATTGCAGGTTGGTATCCCAGCCAGAGCCGATTCTTACGCCTATTTCGGAGGCGGTATTGGATGTTGTAATACTGTCAACTTGCAGTCCTACAAGAGTACCGGCGGTGTTACCAGCCGTTGCTGGAGTCACGCGCAATAGGTTCTGAGTACCTGCTGTTGTATTTGCTACACCAGTTATCTCAACTCCATTAATAGTGTCCGCTCCGTCAGCCGGTGTGTTTCCGACAACGGCATGTATTGCTGAATTATTGGTGCCTGCTCCAGTTGCTGTGAAGATGCTGGCTTGGAAAGAATCAGTATTGTTAGTGACTGTACCAAAGCCGGTGTTAGTGATGACCAGCTGGTCAGATGTGGTGGCGGCGGTAGCCAGAATCTGCATATTGGAGCCAGCCGCTTCGTTAACAACGAAGTTGGAACCGGCAGTTGTGGCAAAGGTGATAGAACCATTATCAGTGAAAGTGGCAAAGTTACTGGCACCGTCGCGTACTATCAAGTCGCCCCCGGTGGCGAGATCGACACGGAAGTCGCCGGCACCATCAACGCCGTAGATCAGCGAGTTGACACCCAGGCTGGTGGTAGTCGTAGCATCAACCACCAGCGAGTCCGAGAAGTCATCATAGTTTAGGCAGTCGATACAGTCGAAGGTGCCGGCCAGGTTGAAGCCGCCATCCACCTCCAAGGCGCCCTGGATATAAAGATCATTATCGTCAGTTACCAGCCCGCTCGTGGCCGCGCCTCCCGGGTTGGATAAAGCATTATATGACAACAATGAGACACCACCAACATTGAAGACATCTGTGTTGGCAAACAGTACCTGTCCGCCTGAGCTATCTAGTATCAACTGGCCGCTGCCGCCGGAGGATACCGTCACTTGATCGGATCCGGTGTAGGTAGCTAGATTTTGGAGACGAATGATGCCTAGGCTGCCAAACAAGTCAAAATTAGTCATGTCGATATCTCCGGTGGTACCGACTATTTGGTTGGCACCGACATTTAATGCAGTTAGTATTGGGCCTGATGAGACGTCTATAGCTGTGTCAATAAAACCATTGGGGCTAACTGTACCGACAATTTCTATGCCCTTTTGCAATGTAGAGTCATCATTATGCTCTAGTCTCAACAAAGCTTCCGTCCTGACTGTAGAAGGGTTAATAAGTCCATCATCCTGGTTTTTCAAGACTAAGAGTCGCTGGGTATTGGGGTCAGAAGCTCCGTCATTGGTCATAGTCAAAGTAAAGGCATCAAAGTTGCCTGAAGTGGTATCGTCGGTGTTCCAATTAAATAAGCTTGTGAACTCATTGTGATTAAGTGTAAGATTCGCCACCGGATCAGTGAGATCAGACCATACCGAACTGCCGCCTCCACCACCACCGCTGTCGGCAGAACAGACCCAGTTCGCTCCGTTCCACTTCAAGATCTGAGTGGCCGCACAGCCGCCTAGCAATCGAAGTCCGGTAGAACTAACTTCCAAACCCGAGTTCGAACTCGTCGTTGCTGTAGTACCTGTCGTAGTAACATCTAAATCCAAAACGATTGTGTCGGTAGCACTATTGCCGGTGACTGTGACAGCGTTACTTCCCTGCAATGTCAAAGTATCAGTGGCACTATCAGCAACCGGACTAGTACCCGAAGTTGTTGAAATAGTCTCAAAAGTATTACCCCCGCCTCCGCTGTCGGGTGCACAAGCCCAACCAACGCCGTTCCATTTCAAAATCTCATTGGCGGCGCAAGTTTTAGTTAGAGACAAGCCACTGGCAATCGCTTCCAAGCCTGAACCTGATTGTAGATTTGCACTCAGAGTTACCTCACCGCTAGTTCCTCCGCCGAACAGGCCATTGCCAGCTAGTACTGCCTCGATATCACCACTCCCGCTGCTTGAACCGGTAAAACTGCCTGTTAAGACTGTTGTACCACTAGTTGGAGCGGGGGCAATAGTAGTTGTGGTAGCCGCACAAGCACCAATGATTGCCAGGTCTCCCTCTTCGCAGCCCGGTACCTTTCCCCGCACATAATCGCTATTTAAGTTTTGGATTAGACCAGTATCCGGAATCTTTAGGTAAGAAGTATCAGGGACTGTAAAAGTATAAATGCTGGCGATGTTGCCTTCGTTGTCGGGCTTGAAGACATCATTAACATCATCAATAGCTGGGAATGGAGCTACTTTCTCTCTTTGAGCACGGTTGATGATCTCAACGGCTCGCAGGGCCGAAGCACTGAAGGGTCGCATTTGACGAGCAAACAAGGAAGGTTGTTGCTTGTAGACATAGACCTTACCGACTGGAGTCTTTTTTTCGTAGCCTAGTAGTTTAGATGTCCCTTCTGGGTAGGCAAAAAAGAATATGGTGAATATTGCCACAATGCCAACAAAAACTGTGCCGATAGCTAAAATAGCACGAACTAATGTTCGTCTGAATTTTTCCAATTGGCTGATGGTTTGGTGATGTTCACCCAGAAGAGCATGTGCCGTGACATCATGGATGTTCTTTTTTTGAGGATCGTCGGGATTACCAGGACCACTATTGCCGCCTCCTTTGCCGTTAAGCGGACTGAGGATTTCCTCTTCAACTTCCTTCTGGCGCAAAAAGTAGCTGGAGTGTAGGAATTTCTGGAGAGTTTCTTTGTCGTAGACCCGTTCGCCACTGTCGCTGCGTTTTGGCACTAAAATTTTTTTCTCTTCCAGGCGTCGTAGCGTAGAAGGAGAGATATTGAGTTGTTCGGAAGCTTCAGAGATAGTTAATGGTTGGGAAAATTTTAAAACTTCCAGTTCTTTGACCGAGAAATAGCGGTTCTTGCCATCAGGCCGGACCGATTTTAATGAACCATTCTTATCCCAACGACGAATAGTGTCAATAGAAACTCCTAGAATCTGAGCCGCTTGGCTAATCGAAACTAGATCCTTGCTATCGGATATGTCCCTGCTACTGTTTTGATCTTTGTCTTCAGCCATCTCAATTTTTGATAACCTTTATGCTTGTCTCGGTCATTGTATACAAAAATTGTTACATAGGCAATAGATATCCAACACCTATGTAGAGACTTTGAGTACAAGATTTCTTACACCTTGAACAAAATAGTGTACCTAGGCAATGGTTAGCCATGACCTATGCATCACCCCCGTTGTGAGCTACCAATCGGTATTTACAATAAAAACTATGGTTCTGGCGTCGACCTACTTTCCCATCGTTAAAACGAAAGTATCATCGGCGCTGAAGCGCTTAACTGCCGAGTTCGGAATGGAATCGGGTGTGACCGCCTCGCAATAGACACCAGAACCCTAGTTTCTTTCTAAATTTATGACATACAAATTACTAGCCAAGCCCGCCCGTTTCCAACGGGCAAGTTATAAAGTAAAAAGTTGAAAGTATAAAGTAATAAAACTTTATGAACTTTACGAACTTTATAGACTTTCTACTTGCCGTTTCGTCGGAAACGGTCATAAAAAGACAATCGATCATTAGTACGCTTCAGCTCAATGCATTGCTACACTTACACCTTGCGCCTATCAACCAGATAATCTTTCTGGGATCTATAGGGAAATGTAATCTTGGAGTTGGCTTCGTGCTTGAGAT
>CAZLKQ010000006.1:0-30199 GCA_964560175.1 uncultured Candidatus Saccharibacteria bacterium | reverse complement strand
TCAAAGCTGGGATTTATGAGGATTTGCCAGTAGTCGACCGGACCGGTGCCGGCGATGCCTTTGGCTCCGGTATAGTGGCAGCTCTGGCCAAAGGGCAGCCACTGGAGCAGGCCATAACTCTGGGCAGCGCCAATTCGACTTCAGTTGTTGGCAAAATCGGCGCCAAAACCGGTATCTTGACAGACGGAACAAAGCTCCACGATATGCCTCTGCAGATAACCAAACTTTAAGCTTTTGCGCATATACTTAAAACTTAAAATTATAGGTATTTGTTCAGAAAAGTTACGAGATATTGACTTTTAAGCTTTTGCGCATATACTTAATAGTATAAATTAATAGGTAACACTCATGAAAACCAAAGCATCAATCCAAGACAATCGTGAAGCCGAAAGGCTCTTCAATGCTCTCAGCGATCAAACTCGGCTGAGCCTGCTGCAGGCTATGAAAAGTGATCCGCAGTTATGTGTTGGTGAGCTGGCCAAGAAGCTCGGTATCACTGACTCAGCCGCTTCGCAGCACTGCAAAATCCTGATGGATTCCGGATTTTTAACCAGACAGCGCCACGGCCAGAAAGTCAGCTACGTTCTAAAACCAGCCAGCCATCTGGCCCAACAATTAGTAAGGATAGTCGTATGAAGATCAAGATTTACACTACCCCGACCTGCGCCTTTTGCCACATGGTCAAGGAATACTTGAGCGCCAAAAAGATTGATTTTGAAGCGGTCGACGTCACCCAATCCGAATCTGATCTGAAAGAAATGGTCGAAAAATCCCAACAGATGGGCGTCCCGGTCATTGATATTGACGGCAAAATAATCATCGGATTCGACCGGCCGGCAATAGATCACGCTCTGAATTTATAGTACAACATATTATTACTGTTTCCAGGTACAGTACCTGGAAACAAAACAAAGGAGTAAAAATGAGTAAATTATATATACCGGTTATTGAGGGTACAACAAGAGTTCAGCGCGAGTCGATCCATGCGGCCCAGCTAGTTGTAGAAATTGGGAAGACATTTGATGAGATAGAGACGGAACTTTTAGATCCAAACGATTTTAACTTTCCCGGAGATGGCAACGATCCCGAGGGTAAGGATCCGAAATATACAGCCATAACCGAGCGGGCTGATGGATTTTTCATCGTCACGCCTGAGTACAACCACAGCTTCCCGGGATCATTGAAACGCATGCTGGACAGCGAACTGAAAAATTATATCCATAAACCGGTGGCTTTCGCTGGTGTCTCCTCCGGAGTAGTCGGCGGCGCCCGGGCTATCGAGGCTCTAAATACATCAATTCGCGAAATGGGCTTGATCTCGACATTTTCCGACAGCCGCTTCCCGAAGATCGCTGATCTATTCGATGACAACGGCAAACTACTCGATGAAAAACTGCGCGATGTTGTCAAAGCCAGCTGGGTTGAGCTGATCTGGATGGCCAAGGTGCTAAAACACGGCCGCGACAGTATCCCCAGTAAGCACCACCAATCTGATCACTAAATAGTAATTAGCAGCTTGCAATTTGCAACTTGTTTTATATTGCTGTGAACAAATAAGGTTGATAGACTAAAAACATAAGTAATGTGGGATTAACAACGAAAATGTCCAAATTATCTGAACTTCTAAATGCCAAGGAGCCGCTTTTCTCAAAAGCCATTCGTGATCTGGAAAAAATTACCAATAGCAAATCACTGGATGTCTCGCTAATCACCGAAATAGAGCAAAAAGCCGGTGATCGTATGCGCCGACTGGGCCTCGATCCTCAGGACACTACCGGACTCGAGCTTTTTAAGGCTTTGGAAAACCGGATCATCAAGGATAATGAACGAGTCACCAAGCTGATCGGCGGTGAAGACTCGACTGACGTCAAAACGATCCCGCCACTGGCCGTAGCAACCGTCAAAAAAGCCAAAATATCGCGCACTTGTTGGGCTCTGAAACGGTCAGTTGCCAAAGAGCTACTCAGGAAAATGCCGCCCAAAAAGATGATGTCTCATCTCGGCTATCGCAGTGTCGATAGCATGTTGAAGCGTGAGATCTTTGATGAAATATACACCGCACTACGTTTTTCCGAAGGCAGCGACTGGTTGAATCAATACAACGAGCTTTTCAAATCGGTCAGACCGTCTGATTTTGAGGAGCGTGAGATCTCGATTCTTGTCATGGACCACGATAAATGGGTGGACCTGACGGCGGAATTTGTCAAAAAAAAGCGCCACAATGTCACCCACTCCAAAGAACTGGGCACGATCGTGGTTGTGCCGATGAAAGTTGCGCACATGCCTGGGTTGACCTTGAAAACATTGCCGATGCTTTTGCACTATATCAATGAGGTTCGTCTGTACAGCGCTTTCTTTAAATACAAATCGACGCAGGCCAACTTTGGTGCCGAGGTAGTTGATACTCTGATCGCTGATCCGTCCAAGGCGGCGATCCTGGCTGGCCAGCATATCCATTGGCGAGTCATCCAACGCTACTACGGCAAACTAGATAAGGAAAAACATCCCGAACAATTCGAACCGCACTTGCAGCCCGAGGACTTGCATTGGCGCAAGGCTGAGGACATGCTGTTTGACATCGACCCAGAGATGGAATTTTGGCGCGATCTTGACTACGTTATGGTGAGTCGCAGTGATGGCCCTGTATCACTCAATCTGGTTGATGTCTCATTTGCCTACTCAAATCAAGAAACCTACAAAAATCGCTATGTTTATCATGCTCGGGAGGCCTTGTGGAATGAAATTTTTATGCGCTACATGGGTGAAAAAGTTCTCGAAGAGCAGATCCTGCGCCAGCTCGATAATGACCTGGTCGCGCCAGAAAGATTAGTGAGCAATTAATGTTTAGTAAGCGAAAAATGAAATATCAGATCTGTGTCTCCGGCGCCTCACGCGGCGAAACCGTCGAGCGCGATGCCTCGATCGCCTATGAAGTCGGCAAGGCTATAACCCGAGCTGATTGTGTCTTGATGACCGGTGCCACTGTCGGTATCCCGGACCACGCCGCCCGTGGTTGCAAAGACGCTGGTGGCCAGTCAATCGGCATTTCGCCGGCCGCCACCCGTCTGGAACACATCAAAAAGTACAACCTGCCGATCGAACACTACGATTACATCCTCTACACCGGCCAGCACTACATCGGCCGCGATGCCTTAATGATCTCGAGTTCTGACGCAGTGGTCACAATGGGTGGGCGGATCGGTACACTCCATGAATTCACAATAGCCCTGGAGCTAGAAAAACCAATCGGCATTATCAAACACAGTGGCGGCACCAGCGACTGGTTTGATGAGCTGATGACAGCCGCTGGGATTAAAGACTATGCCGAGCGCAATGTGATTTTTGACAATGATCCAGCCAGGCTAGTCAAAAGCATTGTGGCAATTTTAGATACGCTGGAAGGCAAAGAACCGAAGAATCAAGAGTTTAGTATTAGGAAATTGTAAATCCAGATCTGTTAAAATAGTTTGAGATGAAGTTCAAGCTCAAATCTGACTACCAGCCGACTGGCGACCAGCCGGCAGCTATTGCCAAACTCACAGACGGTCTGAATAGTGGTGCGCGGGACCAAACCTTGCTCGGAGTGACTGGTTCGGGCAAGACTTTTACCATGGCCCATCTGATTCAAAACAGCCAAAAACCAACCCTGGTGCTTTCGCACAATAAAACTCTGGCTGCCCAATTATATGGTGAGTTTAAAAGGTATTTTCCCAAAAATGCCGTCCATTATTTCGTCAGCTACTTTGACTACTACCAGCCCGAGGCATACATTGCCAGCCGCGATGTCTACATCGAAAAAGATTCCAAAATTAATGAAGAAATCGACCGTCTGCGCCACGGAGCGACGTCCAGTTTGCTCAGCCGGCGGGACGTTATTATCGTGGCCAGCGTCAGCTGCATCTACGGTATTGGCTCGGTGGCCGACTACGGCGACATGGCTATCAAACTCAAGGTCGGTGAAGTGCGTCGCCGCGACAAGTTACTCCGCCATCTGACCGATATCCAGTATTCCCGAAACGACATTGATTTCCACCGCGGCTCTTTCCGGGTACGCGGCGAAGTAGTCGACATATATCCAGCCGGCGAGGAGCTGGCTTACCGTTTGGAATTCTTCGGTGACGAGATCGAAAAGATTACCAAAATTGACCCGCTAACCGGCGAGGTATTAAAGCAACTTGATAGCTACACTGTCTTTCCGGGTTCGCACTATGTCACACCGCGCGATAAACTGCCGAGCACAATCGCCAAAATTGAAAACGAGTTGCGCGACCGGCTGGCCGAGTTCAAATCAGCCGGCAAACTGCTAGAAGCCCAGCGGCTGGAACAAAGAACCAAATTTGATCTGGAGATGTTAGCCGAGACCGGTTTTGTCAAAGGCATCGAAAACTACAGCCGTTATCTGACCAACCGCCAGCCGGGTCAGCAGCCGGCAACCCTGATCGACTATTTTCCTGATGATTTCCTGCTGCTGGTCGATGAGTCGCACATGAGCATCCCCCAAGTCCGGGGGATGTATAACGGCGATCGGGCCAGGAAAGAAGTGCTGGTCGAGCACGGTTTTCGATTGCCCAGTGCTCTAGATAATCGCCCACTGACTTTTCCAGAATTTGAGCGGCACATAAATCAGGCCGTCTACGTGTCAGCGACCCCGGGTGATTATGAGCTGCAAAGATCAAAGGTCGTCGCCGAGCAAATTATCCGGCCGACTTGGTTGGTCGACCCATTAGTAGAAGTCCGAAAAACCACCGGCCAAGTCGATGATTTGATCGGTGAGATCCGGGAAGTTACCGGTAAAGGGCAGAGGGTACTGGTCACCACTCTGACAAAGCGGATGGCCGAGGATCTGAGCGAATATCTGGCCGAGCTGGAGATAAAAGTCCAATATCTGCATTCTGACGTTGACACCATGGAGCGCAGCGACATCTTGCGCGACCTTAGACTCGGTGTTTATGACGTTTTGATTGGTATCAACTTGCTCCGTGAAGGTCTCGATCTGCCAGAAGTCTCGTTGGTAGCAATCCTTGATGCCGACAAAGAAGGTTTTTTACGTTCCGACCAAGCTCTGATCCAGACGATTGGCCGAGCCGCCCGGCATCTAAACGGCCGGGTGATCATGTACGCCGATCACGTAACCGGCTCGATGGAGCGAGCTATTGGTGAGACTGACCGTCGCCGGACTATCCAGGAGGAGTACAACGCCGAGCACAACATCACGCCGGCCGGAATCAAGAAGTCGATCGACAAGGGTCTGCGCGAAATCGTTCCGGAGAGCGAAAAACGAGTCATCGATCCGAAGAAAATTCCTAAAGACGAGCGGCCGACAGTTTTGCGCGAACTCGAAGCCCAGATGGAGCTGCACGCCGCCAACCTCGAATTTGAAGCAGCTGCCGAGCTAAGAGACATTATTAAGGCCATCAAAGAAGTCGACCAATAATGTTTGTGCTATAGTTAGCTGGAAAAAGGAGAGTCACGTGCCAGCAAGCAAATCAACCAGCAAAAAAACAACCACTTCTAAAACCGCCAAAACAACTGCCTCAGCCAAAAATCTCAATCTCGCTATGCTCAATCCTCATAAATTACTAAAAGGGATAGCCTTTTATCCGGCTGAGTACATACTGATGCTAGCCACCTCCTTTATGGTTTTGACAGCCTTGAGTTTCCTCGGCGGTGATTTGTTAAATTACTGGCTCAGCGATACGCCGGCCGATGGTCTCATCCACATGAATATACTGTTTGTAGCCGCCGTGCTGGTAATCAACTTACCGATCCATTTGGTTTTCTACTGGAGGGTTCGACACTTTAGAGGTCGCCTAACTCAGTTGTCCCAGCGGGTAGCCAACGGTGCGCTCGGCCTATACCTACTACTTGTTGCCGCAGTTATAATTTGGTTGGCCACCCTATTTGTTAACGAAGTTTTCCAAATAGTGTTTGGTGGCAAGGACTTGGAGAGTTCAGTAGTGACCTTGCTGGTTACAGCTCAGTCAATCTTGTGGTTCAAATATGCAATCCTGCATTTCTGCCGGCTCCGCGCCCGACTCTCCAGACCCAAATATTACGTGCTGACTAGCCTGGTAGTCGGTGGTTTGATTTTGCTACTGGCTCTAATTTTCCCAGCCAGTGCCGGCCGGGCCTCCACCCAAGACAGCCGAGTCGTCCAGGATCTAAATGCTATCGAAACCTCGATCAATAGCTATGTGACAAAAAATGACAACTTGCCAGCCGGTCTGGATGATCTGGATGATCTAGATAGTAGTGTTGCCAATCATATCAACTCGTACCGCTATCGGCCGCTAAGCACTGGCAATGGACTCTACAGTTATGAGATCTGCGCCTCATTTAAAGCCCTAGGTGGCAACGGCCGGGACGCAGGTTTCGGATTCAGTTCTCATCAAAAGGGTGAACAGTGTTTTACTCGGACAGCCGGCTACAATCCATTCGGTGGTGCACAGGAATCCCAGCTAGAGGACACCCAGCAAGAAGATCCAGCCCTGCAAGATTTATTACAAGACACTGGCAGCCAACAAGACTTCTACAATTACGAAACAGCCCAATAACATAGAGCCCGACTAAATCCCAGTGTTGTAGCATAACTGAAGCAGTGACCTTGGTTTTCTATTTGTTTTCTCGCGACAAAGGGGATCTAAACGATCCAGAGCGAAGCGAAAAACAGATAGAAAGTGGTCGACCTTTAGTTTTGGGTAGACAAAGAGATTTTGTCAGGCTCTTAGTTTAAGCAGCCGGGACATCTGTATCGGTTGAGTCGATGGGTTTTGATCTGAAGAATTTGGCAGCTGTCTCGGCATGTTGCGAATCCACCACGAACATATGGAGTCCATTCATTTCGTGGTTTGCTGAGCCGGGCCACTTGTTTGCCCGAGCTACCACGTCCTTTGAGAAGCAGACCACTACAAACTTACTTGGATCAAAGTGTGCAGACATTTCCTCATCGCCAGCATGACCCAGGAAATCTTCATGTCCGGGCTTTAGGACAAGACCTGGTCCTCCGGCTAACACTTGAGCTATTGCGGATGGCCTTAAATTTACTGTTGGCAAGAGTTGTAGGCTGCGCCTTAGCGGCCCTTTGGGATGATTTGCCAAATGGTCTTTCAAAGCTTGTGGCTCGTCGATTAAAAATTGTTTGGCGTATCTAACAAGTCTGCCGAGTTTTTGCGAATTGTGACCACTACTAGGGGTAACCGCGAAAACCTTGCCATGCTCTCGACTCTTCCAAATGTCTCGGTAGAGCATACCAACTGCAATTCCTCCGCCTTGAGATCCACCAAACGCATTAAACTTTGGTCGCTCTATACCTAACTGCTCGGCGGCAGCCTCGATTGCTTCATCGACATACTTTGTCTCGCGTTTTATGTTAAGTGCAAGTAATTCTCTGATCGGCAATTTACCTTCAAAGCCCGGCGAGCTGACATTCCAGACAATGAAGCCGGCTTCATAAAAGGTGTTGGCTACTTCTGCCATGTAGCCCCCAGCACTCGAAGTCCCAAGGGGGTTTATTATCAAGACGTGTTCCGAGTCTGGATCAGCTAGTCTTTCTTGTCCAATAATTCTTACCTTGTGACTAGTGCCAAAACTTGTCTCTACCGAAAGAGGTCGTCGCAGTTGTCGCCAGAATTCATCAATACCAAAATCATGGACCAGTTGATTGGCTTTTATCCCAGCGCTTTCCACAGCAGTTCCGACTAATACTTCGCCAAGTTTTCTGAAATGTTTTAGCCACGAAGCGTGGTCGGGTTCGTTCCTTGTATCAAAAAAAGCTCCGGTTTCCCAGAGCTTTGGTTGGACATTTTGGGTGTCGACAGTGACTTCTTCAAGATTCCCAGTCTCATATGAAAATTCATTTATTGCCATTTTTATTTACCTTAAGCGTCATGATACTCCCCCAGTCAAGACTTTCGCAAGATCCATTACTCTTCAGGTATAATGCAACAGATGTCAAAACTAACTCCGAACGAGATAAGACGCCTGGCTAAACTGGCTCGCCTGCATCTGAACGATTCCGAAGTAGCTTCGTTGCAAAAAGAGCTCAGCGCAATTCTGGGCTACGTTGAGCAATTGCAGGCAGTCGACACAAAAGGTGTTGAACCAACCGCCCAAGTCACCGGCTTGATCAATGTGATGCGCGAAGACGCCCTCGAAGATTATGGAGTTTCGACCGAACAGCTTTTATCTAACGTCCCAAAAGTGCAAAAGGGCTTTATCAAAGTTCCGAGAATTCTGGATCAGTCATGAGTATCGCAGAAATCGCAAAATCGGTATCGGTCGGCAAAACTACTGCCGAAGAACTAGTGACCAAGTCGCTAGCCAATGCTAAAAAACACCAAAAACACAATGCAATCATCGAAATTAGTGAACACGCCCTGACTAAAGCCAAACAGCTTGATCAACAGATTAAAAAAGGCCGGACTGGCCGCTTGCTTGGCGTACCATTTGTAGCTAAAGATAATTTTTTGACGTTTAACACCGAGACGACAGCTGCCAGCAACATCCTCAAAGGCTTCAAAGCTCCCTATCAGTCCACGGCCATAGAGCGGTTGGAGGCCGAGGGGGCGATCATGGTGGCAAAGGGCAATTTGGACGCTTTTGGCCACGGCGCCTCAACCGAGCACAGTGACTTTGGGCCCACCAAGAATCCACACGATGAATCCCGGGTGGCTGGTGGTAGCTCGGGCGGACCGGCGGCGGCGGTAGCCCTAGACATCGCAGCCTTTGCGCTAGGTACCGATACAGGCGGCTCTATCCGCCAACCGGCGAGTTTCAGCGGCGTGGTCGGCTACAAGCCGACTTACGGGCTGGTATCGCGTTTTGGGGTTATTGCCATGGCTAGCTCGACTGACGTGGTCGGGCCAATGACCCGTAGCGTCGCCGACGCAGCTTTGGTCCTGGATGTAATCGCCGGCAAAGATTCTAAGGACAGCACGACCATCGATCGGGAGCGAACCTACGAGATCTCGAGTAGTAAAAGCAAGCCCAAAGTGGCCTTGGTCAAAGAATTCATGGGCGATGGAGTCGATAAATCTGTCAAGCAAAAAATTCTGGATACCGCAGTCCTACTTAAAAAATCAGGTGTTGATGTCGCTGAGATCAGCCTGCCATCTCTCGACCTGGCACTGGCTTGTTACTACATAATAGTGCCGGCTGAGATTAGTTCAAACCTAGCCCGTTATGATGGCATCAAATTTGGTTATTCGCACGACAGTTCCAAAAACTTGGATGAAGTTTATGACCTGAGTCGGTCGTTTGGCTTTGGGGCCGAGGCCAAACGCCGCATCATGATCGGCACCTATGTTCTGTCCAGTGGTTATTACGAGGCCTACTACAAAAAAGCCATGCAAGTTCGAACCTTGCTGATCCAAGACTTCACCAAAGCTTTTAACAGTTATGATTATTTGATCGGCCCAGTAGCACCGACCCCAGCCTTCAAGCTGGGTGAAAATCTAGCCGATCCCTTGCAGATGTACCTGGCTGACGTCATGACAGTAGGAGCGAGCCTGGCCGGTTTGCCAGCCATCTCAGTACCAGTCGACCAAGTCAGCAAGTTGCCAGTCGGCCTGCAGATAATGGGCAAGCAAGGCAACGACTCCGGTGTCCTGCGTCTCGCCAGCTTGGTCGAGAGTTTGGGGGCGGCAAATGATTGAGCTTCTACCCGTCCTTGCGGCAGCTGTTGTGGCCTTGGTACTGATCATGGCGGTTAGCCGCCAGACCAGCAACATCGACCGCAATTATTATCGCCAAAAATGGCAAGCCATCGAGACTGCCTCGGCCAGCCCGCATGCTGTAGCTGATGCCGACAAGTTGCTCGATCTGGCTCTAAAGCAAAAACATTTCCGAGGAGCCACTATGGGTGATCGTCTGCGTTCGGCAGGCCCAAGTCTGAAAAATAAAAATTCTGTCTGGGAAGCCCATAAATTTCGTAATAGACTCGTTCACGAAGCCGATTTTCAACCAAAGCCCAGCGAGACGAAGAAGGCTCTATCGGCGCTGCGGGCCGCGCTAAAAGATCTGGGAGCATTATGAAAACAGTTGTATTAATGGCCCAATCTGTAAATGGAATGATTGCTACAAAGGATAACGAAACGCCTTGGACAGAGAGTGAGTGGCGTGAATATATACAAACAGTCGATAAAGCAGGTAACTTAATTATAGGTCATAGAACTTACGAGATTATGCTCAAAAGTAAGGAGCTCGACAAGCTCAGCACAAGTGTAAAGATAATAGTCGTTACCAAAAACCGTTTTACTCATGAACGTGTTGTAGTTGTGAATTCTCCTAAGGATGCATTAGATCTAGTACGCAAAGAGGGCTTTGAGATGGCATTGGTCGGTGGAGGCACCACATTAAACTCCAGTTTTTTCCACGACGAACTCGTAGATGAACTTTGGCTAGATATCGAACCGATAATTATTGGGAATGGTTTGAATCTTTTCACAGGACATGATTTTCTTCAGAAGTTGAAGTTTAAAAGCAACAGGCAGTTAGACGAAGGAGTCTTACGTGTTGAGTATGAGGTTGAAAATGACTGATTACGTTCCAACGATTGGTATCGAAACCCACGTACAGTTAAAAACTAAGACCAAGCTATTCTCGTCAGAAAGCAACGACGCCCGGGAACAGGAGCCAAACACAACCGTTTCGCCGATCTGTTTCGGCTTGCCTGGAGTTTTGCCGGTACTCAATGAAAAAGCAATTGATCTCGCCATTAGAGCCGGTCTGGCACTAAACGGTAAAATCGCCGAACGGACGAAATTTGACCGTAAACATTATTTTTACCCTGATCTGCCCAAAGGTTACCAAATCACTCAGTACGACGAACCAATTATTGGCAGCGGCCACGTTGATGTCCCGCTAGCTGGTGGCAAAACTTTCAAAGTTCGCATCGAAAGGGCGCATTTGGAGGAGGATGCTGGTAAGTCTATCCATCCACCGGGAGCTGATTACTCTCTAGTAGATCTGAATCGGGCCGGCACACCACTGCTCGAAATAGTCTCAATGCCTGATATGCACTCGGCCGAGGAAGCCAAGGCCTACGTCCGCGAACTTTACCTGCTGATGAAATATGCCGATGTCAGCGACGTCGATCTCTACCAGGGCAATATGCGCTTCGACGTAAATGTCTCGATGGCGGCAGTTGGCAGCAAGAGGTTGGGGACGCGCAGTGAGATGAAAAATTTAAATTCTTTCCGATCTGTCGAGCGAGCTGTGGCATATGAGATCAAACGCCAAACAGAACTACTCGATAAGGGTAAACCGGTAGTCCAAGAGACACGCGGCTGGGATGAAGCCAAGCAGAAAACTATTCCACAAAGAACCAAAGAAGAAGCCCACGACTACCGTTATTTTCCCGAACCCGACTTGCCTCCCGTACTGATCACCCAAAAACAATTGGCAAATAGTACCAAAGAGATGCCGAAACTGCCGGCGCAGCTACGCGCCGAACTGTCGACGATCGGTCTGGACAAGGCACACGTCGAAACCCTACTAGAATATCCCGAGCTAATTACTAAAGTTCACCAAGTAAATGATCTGGCCGGCAAAAAGCCGGCCTTGTTAGCAGCCAATTTGCTGGCCAATGTTTGGTTGAGTGAGGGGCAGGCCAGCCAATTACATACCAATGCCAAACAAATCGTCGATTTGTATGAACTAGTCGATGAAGGGCAGCTCAGCTCAACAGCTGCCAAAAGCTTGTTCCTGAGTTTGAGCAAAGCCAATCCAAATGCCGATGCGCGAGAGTTGGCCAAGGAAATGAATCTGATCCAAGTTTCCGATACCCGACAACTCGAAAAATTAGTCGAGCATGTGATCGAGGAAAATCCGCAGGCTGCAAAGGATATCAAAAGCGGTGAGGACAGAGCCATCGGTTTCTTGGTCGGCCAGGTCATGAAAGAATCCAAGGGGCAGGCGAATCCACAAATGGTTAGTGAATTAATAAAGAAAAAATTAAACTAGATTTCTTTGTCTAGGACGGCTTGCCGGCCGAGGTTGCGGACGAGTTTGCGCAGACTTTTGTTGGTATTGCTGCGTTGCTCAAATGATATAAGGTCCCAGAAATCAGTTTTGAAAAACTCACTCATACACACGCCTCCGAGTTAACAAAATACTACTCCGAAGTTCATATTTGTCTATAGCTTACTTGATGGATAGACCATGGTATTGCATACTGTTGGATATGAATATTGAAAATATCTTAGTTATTCTGCTTTCCATCACTTTGATAATTTTTTTGATTGTGGCGATTGTTTTCTTTTACCATCTGATTAAAATCTCGCGAAACGTCCAGTCTCTGACTGAAAAAGTCGATGATGCGGCCCAGAATATGGTGTCAGCCAGCAATACTTTGCGGGGGATGGCAGCGCCTATGGCAATCAGTAGTATCATAGGTAATTTGGCAGAAAAATTTGTAAAATCTACTAGGAGGAAAAGTCATGACAAGAAAAGCCGCTAAAGCCGGAATCATTGGAGCCGTCATTGGAGCCGTTGCCGGAGTATTTATGTTGGCACCAAAAGGCGCCAAGCAAAATCGGGCTCGAGTAAAAAAAGTTGCCAGCAAAACTTTGTCTGACACCGAAAAACGCCTGAAGCTAGCTTACAAAGATCTCAACCAACAGGCTAAAGCCTGGCGGGCCAAAGCCGCTAAGCTCAAAGGTCCAGCCAAGGCTAAAGCCGAGACGGCAGAGAAAAGAGTCCAGGAACTTCTCGACCAGACCAAATCATTGATCACTAGTGTCCGCGAAGGTGACGAGGAAGTCTACGATCAGGTAAAAGTTGTGATCGGGGAAGTCAAAAAACTAAAAACAACTCTTGGTAAAAAAGTAAAAGGTATTCCTGGTGGCGGACGAAACAAAGCCAAATAGATCGCAACTGAGGCCGCAAGATTATGAACGTATCGGGCGCTTATTGGAATCGGTTGTAGCCACTGGCTACTTGCACCGTCGCCGTCTGATCGCTGCCAATTTTTTGCGAGGGCTATTTTTTGGCCTTGGTGCGACCATCGGACTCACAATCGTTCTGGCGTCCCTGGTTTATTTGCTGACTTTCTTTTCTGACCTGCCTCTCATCGGCCGGCTTTTGGACAGCATCACTCAAACCATCGAAAAATCCCGCTAGGTTAATCTACCAGAGAGGGACCTACTACTGGGCGTGCTAACATATAGACAATGGCGTCGGATTTAAAACCCTCGGATTTTGTGCATTTGCACACCCACACCCATCACAGTTTACTCGATGGGTTGAGCAAGATTGAACCCTTAATTGATCGAGTCAAAGAATTGGGCATGGAGGCTGTGGCGATTACCGATCATGGCACGATGTCAGGTGCTATTGAGTTTTACAAAGCCGCAAAATCGCGTGGTATCAAACCGATTATCGGCATGGAAGCTTACGTTGCCAACCGCGGCCACCAGGACAAAGATCCAGCTTCCGACCGTGAGCGCTACCATCTCATACTTTTGGCTATGAATTTTACCGGCTACCAGAATCTGATGAGGTTGAGTACTATTGCATCTATCGATGGCTTTTACTACAAACCCAGGATCGATCGCGAACTTTTAGTCAAATACAACGAAGGCCTGATTGCCACTTCGGCTTGTCTGGGCAGTGAGATCGGCGAACATCTGCGGGCCGGGCGGGAAAAAGATGCCATCGAAGCGGCCAAATGGTACGCCGAGACTTTTCACGGCCGCTTTTATCTAGAATTTCAAGACCACGACTGGAAGGAACAACTCGACTATCACGAGAAGTTGCTAAGTCTAGCCCACAAACTGAGTTTGCCCTGTATTGTAACCGCCGACTCACATTATCTCCTCCCCCAGGACCAAGAAGCCCATGAGGTTCTGCTTTGTGTCCAGACCGGTTCGTCGTTGAGCGAAACTGACCGTTTCTCACTCAAGGAAACGCCGCTTTATTTGAAAGATCCCCATGAAATCATTGATAGCTGGGGCGTCGATCATCCCGACTTTATCACCAACACCAAAGGAATTGCCGACCAATGCAATCTAGAAATACCACTAGGCGAGATGTTGCTGCCGACATTTCCGGTCCGCGAGGACCAATCTACTACAGATATATTGATGGAAAAAACTTATCGCGGTTTAGTTTGGCGTTATAAAGCCAAAACACGGGCTGAAGTTTCCAGACTGAGCGTCGAGTCTTGCCAAAAATTACTGCCTAGCGATGTTCTGGAAAGAGCTGAATATGAGCTGGGTGTCATTTACAATATGGGTTTTGATAGTTACTTTTTGATTGTCTCTGACTTTATCCAATGGGGCAAAGACAAGGGCATCGTCTTTGGTCCCGGACGCGGCTCGACAGCAGGCTCGATTGTCGCCTACGCACTCAATATTACAGATCTAGATCCGCTAAAATACGATTTGCTGTTTGAGCGTTTTCTCAATCCCGATCGTATCAGTATGCCTGACGCCGACATCGACATCCAGGACAACCGGCGCGACGAAGTCATCGAGTACGTTGCCGATAAATATGGTCATGAGCGAGTTGCTCACATCGTGACATTTGGGACTATGGCGGCGCGTAATGCCATCCGTGATGTCGCGCGAGTCCTGGACTTGCCTTACGGCGATGCCGACAGAATGGCGAAGATGATTCCACCGCCGGTTCAGGGACGCCACACTCCGCTAAAAAAACATCTAGAAGAGGTGCCGGAGCTGGCTAGTGAGTACGCCGTCAATGAAGCTTCCCGTCGGGTAATTGATCTGGCTGTCAAACTAGAAGGCACTATACGATCACACGGTGTCCATGCTGCTGGTATCGTCATAGCCCCCGATGACATTGTCAATTTCGCGCCGCTGGAAATGGCTCAAAAAGGCGTAGTAGCTACTCAGTATTCAATGAACCCGATTGAAGATATCGGACTGGTCAAAATAGACTTTTTGGGACTATCAAATCTGACGGTTATCAAAAACGCCTTGCGGATTATCCGCAAAGTCTACGACCAGGACATTGATATCAACAGCTTGCCTCTCGATGATCAGCAAACATTTGATTTGTTTCAAAAGGGCGACACGACAGGAGTATTCCAATTTGAGTCGGCCGGCATGAAACGTTATCTAAAATCCCTAAAGCCGAACGTTTTCGATGACATTACCGCCATGGGAGCCCTCTACCGACCGGGGCCAATGCAATGGATTGACGATTTTATCGCCCGAAAACACGGTCAACGCAAAATCGAATACCTACATACATCGATGGAGCCGGCACTCAAATCAACCTATGGGGTAATCGTCTATCAAGAACAGGTCATGCAGATCAGCAAAGACCTTTGTGGCTTCACTGGTGGCCAAGCTGACACTCTGCGAAAAGGCATTGGCAAAAAAATCCCCGAGGTTTTGGCCAAAATGAAGACTGATTTTATTGAGGGTGGTATCAAAACCTCCGGAGCTGAGAGGGGACTGATGGAAAAACTTTGGCGCCAATTGGAGGATTTTGCAGCTTACTGTTTTAACAAGTCGCACGCTGCTTGTTACGCCATGATTTCTTATTGGACGGCCTACCTCAAAGCCCATTACCCGGCGGCTTTTATGGCGGCCTTACTAACCAGTGACTATGACAATACCGACCGCCTGACTATCGAGATCACTGAATGCCGAAATATGGGCATCGAGGTCATGCCGCCAGATATCAACGAGTCTTTCCACGAATTTGCTATCGTGCCTAATACAAATTCCATACGTTATGGGCTCGATGCCATTAAAAACGTCGGCGTCGGCGCCATCGAGATGATCATCGCCGAGCGCGATAAATCTGGCCACTTCCAGTCGGTGGCTGATTTTGTCGAGAGGGTTGGCGGCCGAGTTATCAACAAAAAAATCATGGAGAGTTTGATCAAATCCGGGGCCTTTGATTCATTAGAACCTAATCGGCAGACCTTGTTGCTCAATCTCGATAATCTCCTGGCTTACGCCTCGCGTTTGCAAAAAGATGCTGACTCCACCCAAGCCGACTTATTTGGCGGCTCGATCGAGAGCTCAGTCAAACCGGTTTTGCAATGGGAGGAATCGACCAGCGAAGTGCCAGCCCGGGATAAGTTGGCCTGGGAGCGCGAGCTGCTGGGAGTTTACTTGTCCGCCCATCCTTTGCAGGATTATCGGACGTATCTTGAAGCCCACACTACTCCCATATCGTCGATTAAGTCTTCAAATGATGGCAAGCGAGTAGCTATCGGCGGTATGGTGACAACTGTCCGTGAGATCACTACCAAAACTGGCGGCCGGATGGCTTTCGTCGGCCTAGTCGATACCACTGGCGAGCTGGAGCTAATTGTTTTCCCGGGCATCTACAGCGATAAAAAGGAGTTGTTGCAACCGGATCAGGCTCTGTTGGTGGAAGGCAAGATCAGTACCAAAGACCGCGAAGGCCGTTCGACCGAAGAGATCAAGATTTTAGTAGAAAGCGTCGAAGCTCTAACCAGCGACCTAGCAAATTCAGCCAAAACCAACGAGCCAAAAAAGCAAAAAGCCGAGCCAGTATTTTCCAAATCAGAGCCAGTTGTCGAGTCCAAGCCGGCAGACAAGGGAACGCTCTACATCAGGATTCATGATCCCGACAATCACGCTCTGCTCAAATCAATGAAACAGGCAGTATCTAAGCATCCGGGTAGCACCCCAGTCGTCGTTGTGCTCGACGGCCAGACCCGCCAGGCCATCAAATTACCTTTCGGCATCAGTTCATCCGATGAAGCTCTGAGCGATCTTCGCGATGTCCTACCGATAAAAGACGTCGTCCTCCAATAATACAAAAATGGTGTGAGCACATAGCGGTCTCAACCCATACTTACTTTCGTTTCTAGATGTCTTAAAAATTTCTTATGATGTAATTTGCAAAGAGGTAAAGAAGGACAATAAACAGAATAATAGTGACTACTAGAATTATGTATCCAGTTGTACCACTGAACCAAGGGTCTTTGTTGGTTGGCTGCCCGGGACTCATCGAACTAAGCGGTGATCCTATCACGACAACAAGTATATCTCTCATGTTGCCGAAATCACAAAAAGGTTGATCAAAGCACAAGCAAGATGGTATAAATATCTGTAGGTTATTTAAAAAATGAACAAAATTCTAAAAATAATTCTGATAATTGTGCTTGTTGCTGTTGCCGGGTTCGGGGTCTTAGTAGGCTGGGAATTTTACCAGAACCGAGATTTATCACAGACATATACACACGACACATTAGAATTTCATCATCCCGCATCCTGGCAATACAAAAGCACTTTCAAGCAGCCAGTTGCTGGTGGATCAGAAGCCGAGTTTTTTATATTTGAAATAGGTAGTGGGTCTACTAAGACCGTATTAATAGGGTACGAAACACCATTTACTGCTAAGGATCAATTTTTCAATGCTGTGGGTCTGGTCAGAACTTCAACGCCCGAATACGAAGAATTAAGCAAGTCGGTAGGTACGCGCGGTAGCGCATCAGGACAAATGTACACATGGCGTGGTAAATTTGCAGATGCGAAGTACGCAATTGAAGTAGAGCTTTTTGACGAAACCAATAAGAAAAGTTACGTGCTCACGTCGTACCTTACAGAAGAAGCCTGGGCAGAGCATAGCGATGTTATTAAACGAGTTTTTGATAGAGCGGTAATTAAATAACCAAAATGGCTACCAAACTTAGCAAGAAACTTAAAGTTGGAACTTCCAAGAAGAAAGTGCTTGTTTTTGTAGCAAGTTTTGCACTGGTTGGAGTTGCTGCGCTCGTTACTTCATTTGCTGCCACACCGAGTGAAGATTTACGCAGCTATTATCCCAACGAGCAACTGGTAAGCCAACGGCGTTATCTGGAAGGTTTTAATTATATCTCTGGTAATCCACAACGCGCTGTATTGTGGTTTGAATTATTAAACAATGGCCAATTCAAACAGTACAACTACGGCCCGGAAGACCCTAAGACTCGTTGCCATTGGGACTTACTGCAATGGACTTCGGGGAAATTAGTCTACAACAAAACTCATGATGAATGCGGTAATCCATCCAAGGAAACAGTTTTCTCCCCAGCCATAACACTCATGCCTCGTACTTGGAAAGGCGGAAGTTGGATTGCCAACGGGTCATCTAATGTTAATCAAATCGAAGCGGGTAAAACTGTCTGTACTGGCACAAACACTTGGCAAGCAAACGTTATAGGCTGGGAAGAAATTGCACCTGGCGTTCAGGCTATTCATGTGCGGTCAAAACAGACCATTAAATGGACGAGCGGCCAGAGTCCATCGGGCTGCGCTGCTGGCTATACGACAAATTGGCAAGAGGATTACTACTTGCTACCAAATCTGCCAATTGACGGTGCCGGGACTGCCAAAGCCATGAAGAGGACTGTTGGCGGCAACCAAGATATACAATCCGATCGCTGGGACATTTGGTTTGATCTATGGAAAACCCTACCCTAAAAGCTAACCCTTCGGGGTTTGTTGGCGGCGGAGGTAGAGCCAGAACCCGACAACGGCCACACCGAGTACAGCGAACCAATTCAAGTCAGCACCGTCTTCGTTGTTGCTTGGGGCTGGGGTTTGGGCTTGATCAGCCGCTTGATCGTCGCTAACTTGCTGGGCGATATCATTATCGATTTCCTCTTGGTTTGACGGTTTGATGTTGTCTAAATCAAAATCAGCTCTGCTTACATATTTTGACCAGGTGGCCAGTTGTTTTTCGCTCAAGTTTTGGCTGTTTTTGGCAAACTCAGCAACGAGATCGGAAGGCACATCGACGACTTGTTTGACATCTATCTGATAGGCACCCAGTTTTTGGACGATGTTAGTCTCAGCATAAATTATCTGGGCTTCCGACATGGCCAATGAGCTGTCGCGCTCATCGTAGAGCTGGAGGGAGCGGCGGACCAACCTTGTTAGATTGTTCGATTCTTCGACTTTGTACTGGTAGTTTTGCACTGGCTCCGGCTGATTTTCCTCAGCGTAAGCCTTTGTTGAGAAGGTAAGTCCTAGACCGACGAAGACCAACACTAGCGCTAATTTGATAAAATTTTTGTTTATTCTGGTCAAAATTCGGCTGCCGGTCATTATGAAAACCCTCCGTGCCCACCAACTTTTAATGATTAAACTTATGTTATATCGAACCTGGCGGGAGCGCAAGGCCAGACCTCTTGGTTTTCTTCGAAAAAAGTACCAATAGGTCCATTTTCCATTATCTGTTTTCCTTTTTCCATACATTTTCCGTTCTCTATTCTCCATGGATAACGGTTTATGATTAATGCATGGTGAACAGTAAATGGTGAACGGTGAATGGTTTGATGAATTTCACAATTTTGTGAATTCATAGATGGCAATTCCAGTGGCCACGGCGACATTCAGCGATTCTTTTTTGCCTGGCATCGGTATCTCGACAATGTCATCGACTAGTTTTAAAATCCAGTCCTCAACTCCGTCGACTTCGTTGCCAACAATCAAGACTGTCTGCCCTGCCGGCTGGTAGTCGGCTAGGTTCAGGCTGCCTTCATCTTGCTCCAGCGCGACTATTTGGTATCCGGACTGTCTTTTAGACTTCAAGTATTGTTCAAGTGATTTTGGTTTGCTAATTTTTAACGAATTCTGCGCTCCAAGAGCGGTTTTGGTGAGATTTTTTTCGGTTTTGGCGATTTCATGGGGTAAACGTTCATCGTTTTTGATCTTTGGGTAAGGTGTATATCCGCCGATTACAAATTCTTCAACGCCAAAGCAGGCTGCGCTGCGCATCATTGAGCCGGTATTTAAAGCACTGCGGATATTGTGTGCGACCAAAATCATTTAATAACAGCGGAAATAGCAGGAACTAAACGTTCGTTCATCACCGATGGAATGATCTCCTCAGCAGTCGGATTTTCAACTAGGGCGGCTATAGCCTCAGCAGCGGCGATTTTGTGCTCATCGGTGATGGCTTTGACTTGGTGATCAAGCGCACCGCGAAATATACCAGGAAAGGCTAGGGCGTTATTGACTTGGTTAGGAAAGTCACTCCGTCCGGTTGCTACTACTGCCGCGCCAGCTGATTTGGCCTCATCGGGCATGATCTCGGGCACCGGATTTGCCATGGCGAAAATAATCGGATCTTTTGCCATAGTTTTGACCATTTCAGATTTCAAAAGGCCAGCCTTTGATACGCCAATGAAAATATCGGCTCCTTTTAGGCCTTCGCTCAGTACACCGGATATGTTTTTTGGATTGCTGATTTCCAGCAGTCGCTTTTTTTCGTCATTCAGGTCTTTTCTCGAGGCACTAATAATCCCCTGACTGTCGACAGCAATAATCTCCGGTTGTGCGTACTTGTGAAGCAATTTGGCGATGGCTACACCGGCAGCACCGGCGCCGATCAGGACGATTCGACAATCTTGCAATTTTTTACCGACAACTTTAGTGGCATTTATCAGTCCGGCCAATACGACGATCGCTGTTCCGTGTTGGTCGTCGTGCATGACAGGGATATTCAGTTCGGCTTTGAGTCGCTCCTCGATCTCAAAACACTGTGGAGCGGCGATGTCCTCGAGATTGATGCCGCCAAAACCGGGTGCAATAGCTTTGACTGTCGCCACGATCTCATCGACGGAGTGGACATCGAGGACGATCGGCCAAGCATCGATACCAGCGAATTGTTTAAAAAGCATGGCTTTGCCTTCCATGACTGGCAGGGCGCCGATCGGACCGAGATTGCCGAGTCCCAGTACTGCAGTGCCATCAGAGACAATAGCCACAGAGTTATTTAGTCCGGTGTATTCGCGGGCTTCGTCGGGATGCTCGGCGACGTAGCTGGAAACTGCGCCGACACCTGGGGTGTAGTAGATACTGAGCTTTTCGGGAGCATCTAGCGGGTCTTTTTGCTCGACCGTGATCTTGCCGCGTAGTTTTTTATGCGCCGCCAGAGCTTTTGCTTTGATATCTTCCATCCACCGATCATAGCATGTTGCAAGTCATTAACAGATGTGGTAATCTAATGCAACTATGTTTTCGTTAATTCAAAAGGTAGAGGAAAAGTACAAAAAGCCACAGCTCGTTGATGTTCGCAGCGGTGATACTGTACGTGTCCATCAGCGCATCGTAGAGGGCAGTAAGACCCGTACTCAGGTCTTTGAAGGCTTGGTCATTCGCAAACGCCGGATGGGTTCGCTAAACGCCTCCATTTTGGTTCGCCGGATTGCTAGCGGCGTCGGCGTCGAAAAAGGCTTCATGCTGCACTCGCCGAACGTTGAAAAAGTCGAAGTTGTCCGCCGCGCCAATGTCCGGAGAAATTATTTGTCCTATATGCGCCAGCGTGGTGGTAAAGCGGCCCGGCTGGCCAGCGTCGACTTTGATAAATCCAAAGTCAATCAAGCTAACGAGCCATTAGTGCCAACTGACACGACTAAGGAGGCCAAAGAGGCCGAAAAAGCTCTAGATGAAACCAAAATTCAGGAGGCTAAAGAAGAACAACAGGACAAAATCACCGAAGAGCAACGCGCTGCCAAAACCAAAGAGGATGAAGATACACCTGAATCAGAAGTTATTGAATCCAAAACTGATAACGAGAAGGACGAAACACCGAAAGCCGAAAAACCCAAAGCCCCCAAAGAAGCTTAGTGTCATGATCGTCGGTATCGACGAGGTGGGTAGGGGAGCATGGGCCGGCCCGGTCGTCGCAGCTGCAGTGTTATTAGACCATGATTTTGCCGTTTCCAGGGCGGCAACCTGGAAACTAGTGGATTCGAAGGTTTTGACAAAGCAACAGCGAGAAATTTCGGCACATGGTTTGCGCACAATGGTCAAAGCAGTTGGGATTGGATGGGTGTCGTCAAGTGTAGTTGACAGTGTAGGTTTAACAGAGGCAATTCGCCTAGCTATGCACTACGCTCTAGAGCAGGTCAGACCTGCTGTGAGGAAAGTAGAAATTATTGTCGATGGCAACTACAACTACCTGCAAGAATTCGGATCAACTGCGGTTATCAAAGCCGACGGCCAGATTCCAGCCGTCTCGGCGGCTTCGATCTTGGCCAAAGTAGCTCGTGATCGTTACATGCAAACGGTTGATTCTGTTTATCCGAAGTATGGCTTTGCTCGTCACGTTGGTTATGGTACGAAATTACATAGCCGAGCTTTGTCGGAACACGGTCCAACCCCAATTCATAGATTAAGTTTCTCACCCCTTAAAAACCTTTAGACTTTAGAGTATTCTTTTTGTATGTCTACGACTTCTACTGGTCGGGGAGCCGAGTTAAAAGCTGCCGACTTTCTAAAAAGCAAAGGTTTTAAAGTTGTCGATCTAAACTGGCGACGAAAGTGTTGTGAAATCGATCTGGTCGCCAGAAAATGCCAACGCAAAGGTTTCAAGAATCACTGCGTCGTCCATATTGTCGAAGTAAAATTCCGAAAATCCGATAGATTTGGCAACCCTGAAGAGTTTGTAACATCAGCCAAGCAAAGAAGGCTCAAGAAAGCGGCTGAGCACTGGTCGCAAGAGAATCAATGGAACGGCTCAATCCAGATCGATGTCATCGGCATTGATGGTTACACCATTACCTATATCCCTAATATTACGGTTTAGAAATTAGTATGAAAAAAGTTATGGTTTGAAACTCTGATATTTGAGCCAGTTCTCAACAGTTTTTTGGTCGCGGGTCAACCAGGCCGATTGCCATTCGATGACTTCTTGCCCCTGGGCGATCGACCGAGTTAAGCCTGGGCCAGAGATTTTGGCAAAAAATGATTGGTAGGTTTTGAGATGGGCAGGCGTTTTGAAGGCTCGCCCGACCACGTTTGGCAATCGGGAAAAACTCATGTCATCACCCAACAGTTCTTCCAACCAACTCCAATTTTTCTGCAGCCAAAGCCAACTGTCATCGATGGCAAATCGGTTGGCGAAGAGATTGGCGACCCACGAGAGTTTGTCTTGCAACCGGACCTCATCAGTCCTAATCAGCGACAACGCCTGGTGGATCGTTTCCTTTTGCTTGAAACTGGTCATGGCTGCGGCCAGAGCATTCTTCTCCTCAGACGATTCAGTCTGGCTGTGCCACTTGAGCAGTTTGTCGAAAATTGCTGGTCCCGATTGTTTGACTACGCCGGCCAGTATGACATTTCTCAGATCCGACGGTAGGTCTGATAGCTTTTTGGCGTCTGCAAAGAATTTCATTGATTTTTCCATCACCAATGGTTCACGAGCGAAAACTCCAAGCCCCAGAACCAGAGGCCGCAGCAATCGGTCGGCGTGACTTTCTAGTTTTTTAGGTTGCCAGCCCAAACGTTTGAGTTGAGGGCTGACCAGATCACTGGCCAGTTTGCGCATTTGTTCCCTAGTCTGACCGTCTCCAAAAACTCGAATCAGGCTGCCGAGTTGGTAGCTCAAGACTTCCCAGACCACCAGACTTGATTCATTTTTATAACTAAGTGTCAGATCCAAAGCATTCTTGGTTGAGCTAAAACCGCCTTTGGCTAGCTGCCAGGTGTCATTAAGCAGTCCGAGCCGCTCTAACGAGTCTAAACTCGGTAGTCGGTCGGCCAAAGTCTGTACTTGGTTGTCATAGTCGAGCATGTAAAAGCCCGAACGAGCCGGGTTGAGTTCAGCAATATCAGTGTCGGCTGGCAACTCCAGGCTGTCCTCAACCAGTTTGATTTTTCCATTATGGTGGATGGGGATGGGCCATTTGGAGCTTTTTGTAGAGGCTCGGACTTTGGGATTGATGACATATCGCTGTTGGCTCAACTTGTAGCCTGAGTCGGATTTGTTGACGGTCAACAGAGGGTAACCAGGCTGGGTAGTCCAGGCGTCCATAAATTTAGCCACTGGCTTTTTGGAAACATCAGACAGTGCTTGCCAGAGATCACTAGTCGTGGCATTGCCATAGGCGTGGCGGTGCAAATACTCAACCAAGCCTTTACGAAATGGCTCAGCGCCAAGGTAAGACTGCAACATTCGGATGATTGAGGCGCCTTTGTTATAACTGATGGAATCAAAAATTGTCCGGATTTCCTCTGGGCTGCCTATCTCAACTTGAATAGGGTGAGTATGCTCCAAGCTGTCCAGGCTCTGGGCGCCCAGGTAGGTGTCGGACACGAATTGCTCCCAAATCTGCCAGTCGGGGAAAAATTCGTCGACGGCCAAGTATTCGATCCAGGTGGCAAAGCCTTCGTTTAACCAGAGGTCGGTCCACCAGCTCATAGTCACCAAGTTGCCAAACCATTGGTGTGCCAGCTCGTGGGCGACCACCATGGCGACGTACTGCTTGTAGTCAATGGAAGTGGTCTTTGGATCAACCAACAGAGTAACTTCTCGGAAGGTGATCAGTCCCCAGTTTTCCATGGCACCCGAGGCAAATTCCGGCAAAGCGACCAGATCGCATTTGGCTAGTGGGTAGGGAGTATCGAAATAGTCTTCAAAAAACTCCAAGGACCGTACGCAAACATCGAGCGCGAATTTCAGTTGTTGGACTTTTGTCGGTATAGCCCAGGCTCGGACCAATACGCCGGTTTTGGTTTTGCGGCTCACACTTTTGAGATTTCCACTGACGAATGCCAGCAAGTATGTAGACATTATCGGTGTTGTCTCGAAAATGGTTGTTAGTTTCTGGTTACTAGTGGTTTGTTTTTTGATAGGGGTATTAGCCAGAACTACTTCGCCCGGCTCGGTCTCCAGAATCAAATCAAAAGTTGCCTTAGCGGCCGGCTCGTCAATGCAGGGGAAAACTTCGCGGGCGTGATGTGATTCAAACTGGGTACCGAGGACTATTTCCGATTTACCATCGACTAAACAGCGGGAAGGATAGATGCCGTGTGTTTGGTCAGTAATATCGCCGCTGAAATCTATCACTATTGTCAACTGCCCGGACATCTGTGATTTTGTTGTCAAAATTACTTCATCACGTGATTCGTCAATCTTGATCTTTGCTAGTTGGCCGTTGAGCATGGTTTTTTTGATTTTCAAGTCTTTGGCATGGAGTCTTACAGAAGTGGAAGGTCGTGTCAGTTTGGCTTTGATGATTACGCTACCGCTAAATTTTAGATTTTTTTTATCTAGTTTGAGATCAAGTCTGTAATTTTCCGGCTTCAAGGTCTCCAGTAATCGTCGTGGCTTGGACATATAAAGAATTGTACCTAAGATGTCCAATTATTGATAAGTTTTGCCGAAGATGATAAAATGAAGTTTGAGTCCGGCCGTAAGGTCGGAATTTTTAAATTTTGAGCTAACTGTCAAAATTTACCCTGAGCGTAGTCGAAGGGTTAAACTGAAAGAATAATCATGAAATTAGAAACCAAACAATTAATCGGTGCCATCAAGGCGATAGTGGAAGAAAAAAACCTGCCCGAGGAAACCGTCCAGGAAGTCGTCGAGCAAGCTTTGGGTGCTGCTTACCGCAAAGACTACGGTGACCGCGAACAGGCGGTGACTGTCGATATCGACCAACGCTCTGGCGGTATCACTGTGCGCGTCGAAAAAACTGTTGTCGAGGAAGTTGAAAATCCTTTCACCGAGATCAGTCTGGTTGACGCCAAAAAGATCAAGAAAGATGCCAAACTCGAAGGTACAGTCGAGATCTTGGATCATCCCCAGAGTTTCGGCCGCGTGGCTGCCCAGACTGCCAAGCAAGTTATCTTGCAGCGCCTTCGCGAAGCCGAGCGGGAAATCGTCCTCTCTGAGTACGAAGATAAAATCGGCCAGGTTCTGACTGGCAATGTGGTACGGGTTGAGCAACGGATCGCCAGAGTTGACCTGGGCAAGGCCACCGGCATTTTGCCCCTCAGCGAGCAGATCCGCGGCGAACATCTCAGCTATGGTCAGCGCATCAAAGTCTACTTGAAAGAAGTTGAACGCAGCCCACGTGGTCCTCAATTAGTTTTGTCGCGCGCCGCGCCCCAATTTATCGAGCACCTGTTTCTCAATGAAGTACCAGAAATGGAAAACGGTGCGGTTGAGATCAAAGTCATGGCCCGCGAAGCCGGCGTCCGGACCAAATTGGCCGTTCACTCGACTGTGCCGGGCGTTGACCCTGTCGGGACTTTTGTCGGCGGTCACGGCACCCGCGTCCAAGCGGTTATGAGTGAAGTCGGTGAGTCCGAGAAGATCGACATTATCATGTGGGATGAGGATGATGACAAATTTATCCGCAATGCTTTGAGTCCAACCGAAGTCAGCGAAGTAGTCTTGGACAAAAAAAATAAACGGGCCACCGTCAAAGTTCCCGAAGACCAGCTGTCGATCGCCATCGGCAAAGGCGGCCAAAACGTCCGCTTGGCCTCCAAGCTCAGCGGTTGGGAAATTGACGTCGTCGGCGCGACTGGTAAACTTCCAGACGTTGAAGCCAAACCCGATGCCGATGCTAAACCAGCCGATGGCAAGCCAAAACGGCCGGCCAGTAAAGCCCAACTCGAAGAATCCCTCCTAGCCACCCTGGAATCCCAAGATTCAACTACTGAACCTGAAAAATCCGCTAAAAGCGAGTAAAATTAGTACTAAGGAGTGGGTATGCCTCAAAAACTTTTAAAACTCGAAGTCGCCAACTTGACTGTTGCTGATGTTATTATCCTGCAGCGAGCTGCTCAACAAGATGGCGTTTATGGTTATCAGTTCAAGGAAAGCCTGGGTAAGAGCGCCATTATAAACGGCGCGATTTATAAAAGATTCGGTGCACTTGCTCGACATGGTCTTCTCGACAGTGAATTGGAGCAAAGTGAGGACGCAATACTCCAGGGCAGAGCTGCACGTCGCATACATGTAATTACCGACGCTGGTCGGGCTCTCGTGGAACAGGTGTTTGCCCTTTTAGAATCAGCGCCAGAACAAGCGCTATCCGAAGAACTAACAACCAACAACTAACAATTCGCTACTGCTTGCGTTTTTCTAACAGAGGTGTATAAGTATATCCAAACAGAGTGGACTCAGTAGTTAATTGGGAGAAAAGTATGGCAGAAGGAATGACGGAAACAGTAAAGGCCTTTGAGACAGCTAGCGATATGTTTGATGAATTAGTCGACAAGGCACTGAGCGGCAAAGATGTCAGCGTAGTCGTGACGTGGGAGGACGCTCCAGACGAAGAAGGCGAGGCTGCCCAAACACCCACGGTGACTATAGGTAAACTTACTGCTCGACAGTACGTCAGGCAGATTTTGTGCTATGTCACTGATGATACTGAATTTGTTGAGACAACCGGTGCACATTTTGAAGAAGCTGTGGCAAATATGTGGGACAGCACCATAGACTACTACGATGAGCTTGATGCGCTTGGCGTAGAACTAGACGAATTAGCAGTATCATCAGAAGCAAGTTTCTTGAATGAAGCAAAATCGCGCTTACAACAGCAGGGTACGGGTGAGGTTGGGGAGGGCGAAGTCATACTAACGGCCCGCCACCTGGCACGCACTGCGTTGTCTGAATGGGCAGATGCTGTTGAGCAACAAGGTGAGACCGGATAATGGCTGGTTTGCAGGAAGTACAACGACGCAGAGTAACTGGAACAGAGGCACTTGAGGAAGTTGCGGCTGTTTTTGGCGGAGATTTTTTGTTCTTAAAAGGATTCGGCGCAGGAGTAGAATCTGAAACTTTAACTGGCAGAGTCCCTAATGAACGAAGAACTGACTCACCTATTACCATGCTGGCAGAAATGCCAGCATGGGAGGGCTCTCGTAGACAACTTCATCGCGAACAAGACTTTAGGTATTCTGTAGGTGCGCTGGTAGGTGCTTTTGCGGTACGATCTGGGCTAGATACCGACGAATTATATGACCAATTTGTTGCACAAGCACCCGAAGAAGCACCAAGACGAGAAGTGCGAGATGTTGATCAATCTGTTAGAGAAAATTCACTAGAGTTTTTAGCTTTCGAAAAAGGAATATATGATATTTATGACCGTTTACGTGAAGTGGGCTGGGTGTATGCTGGTGGTGAAAACACCCAGCGTCGTACGATTAAAATTGGACTGAGCCTGCCTGATCACTTAGCTCACCGTGGTGAAGTGGTATTTCTAGAATTACCGATCAGAGATGATGATAGCGCACTATACCCTGGCTATGAGTTAGAACGTGATGAAAAGACTGGAGAAGCAAGAATGGGCTATGAAGGGCCTCTAGATGAGAGATTTAAACAAGTTGTTGATGCCATGGTTGAGATAGCAAAACCTCCAGAAACTGAACTTGATACACAAAACTAAGGGTAATTATGACTCACAATGAGCGCGATCCTCAGATAGTGTTTGACGAAATCCTGGGTGCAGAAGCTGGCATGCTGGGCGATTTCAGCAACCTCCCTGTACTGGATGCTCAAGGCCACAAAATTCTAACAGAACTTCAGCAAGCCCATACGGACCAAGACGCTGAGGTTACAGAACAGGAAAGAATACTCGAAGAAACTAAAATCCGTTGGGCTGGCAAAATCGCAACCATTCTCGACGCCAAATATACGCGCCGCGATGAAGTTCGCAGCACATTAGCTTCCACGGAAACGCAACTCGTAGAAGGTTTTCGAGAAGGAAGTATAGAACCTGAAGTATTGGTCTATGCCCGTGGGTTGCTAGAGTACAGCCCAAACGGTATTAATTTTGAAGAAGCGGCGGAAGAGCTAGCTTTGTATAGAAAATTACTACCCGGTACCCGTGTGCTTATATACTGGTGGCCGCCAGGCAGTAGTGAAAAGAAAGATAAGGGTGTAAGAATACGTGATGGGGGTATCCTATCTGCTCAGCCCAGTCCTGATGTGGATCCAAAGCATTTTTTCAATTTGTATAACCTGGACTTACTTTTCCCCTATACTGGCGGTCGAGTAGAACGCCATCTTGCTAGTAAAGCGCTGTCTGGTACTGCACCTATGCACGACAATCTAGTGCTTGATGAAAGCGAGATCCAGGAAACCATATCGATTTGGGCGCAATATAATATAGACCGTTTAACCCCAAAGTTAAATAAGAGAACCAAGCAATACGATAAGCCCCATCCCATGTATCATGCTATCCCCGAGTTAGTTATTCTTGACACCCTGCAACCGACGATACCGGAATATTTAGAGGCCAAAGCACTGGCCTTGGAGTTGGTTAAACTACACTTACGAGAAGAGCCAACCGATCCGCTTATGCTAGCAGGCCTCCCGAGCGTAGAAACCCTTGATCGCGATGCCTATGAAAACATCCTAAGACAGTTAGCGAGAACCTATGGTAGGAACTCGATAGAACAAATGCTTGCCGGTACATATGAACCGACTCAATGGGACGACATAAACGAGAGAGACAGACCAACTTTTGCGGCTGTTGCCCAAGCAATTCTTGATTTAGAAGCTGCTCCGGTATAGTAATTTGCTTGTGCTTGCGTTTTTATATCAGAGGTGTATAAGTATTGTTGATATAGGAGAAATCATGACCGGACCAAACTTAGAGCCTCAAGTTACAGAGCCACCCTTTCCAGAGAAGGTACAATGGTGTTTAGATAATCTAGGCCAGCGAATATCTGCTGTTGCAGCCGGTGTTAGCGACGCAAGACCAGTTAGAGCTTGGGCCACGGGAGAAATGCCAGCTCCAGAAACAGCACAGCAAAGAATAGGTGTTTTGTACGCGGCAGCTGTAGAAGTAGTAGAAGTCTATGACGATCAAACGGCCAGAGCTTTCTTTAGAAGTTCTAACCCCTACGCTGGTGATCTTTCGTTGTTAGAGGTTATTGCCGCCGAAGGATCAGAGGCACAAGAAACTGTAAGAGGCGCAGTATCTTTATTTCTTGAATAGCTATTTTGAATTCTTTGGTAACTTTTTACTTACTTTTTTTAGGACTCTAAGAAACTCGTCCTTGGATGGTAATTCTGGCGGTTTTTTTGCTTGCTTGTTCACACACTTTAGTATACGCCAGACAGAGGAAAACCCTGCTACCTACACTAAGGGTATAAGTGCCGACTGGCACTCTTGATCCTTGAGTGCCAATACGTCATAATGTCTTTATGAAAAGTATCAAGAGGGAGTAAACTAAGAATAATGCCATATATCTATGACTTTTCTGGAATATTTGATCGGTTAACTGACAACGCCAAACATAGTCTGGAACATGCCAATGGCATCGCCCGCAGTTTTGGTAGCAGTTATATCGGCACTGAGCACTTGCTACTAGGTGTTTTGAGCCAAACCAGCAGTGTTGGGGCTAAAATTTTATCCGGCACTGGTGTGACTTTTGACAGGGCCAAATTGGCATTAAAACTGACTCCCAAAGTTATCATCAACCCGACTTCAGCCAAAGGCCTCAGTGAGGCTTCCAAA
>CAZLKQ010000005.1:0-30990 GCA_964560175.1 uncultured Candidatus Saccharibacteria bacterium | reverse complement strand
TTTAGGAATCAGGTGCATCCTTGTTCACGTTGCCGAACCAGATCAAGTTTCTGGCCGTATTGAAATTCAGCATCTAACTGAGCTCGAGGGCTTGCTCTTTACTAATTCTGAAGGTTGAGAACCTGGATTATGCTAAAATCCTGCTAAGTGGTGGGGAAACAAAAAGTTAACTCGGAGAATCGATGGAGAGAGGTCGGTATATTGTTTTGGAGGGGGGATCAGGCTCTGGGAAAAGTACCCAGGCTGAGAAACTCATCGCCAAACTTGAAGAAATTGGTCTTCCAGCTGTCTACCTACCCGAACCTGGTGGCACAGTTTTTGCCCAAAACCTTAATGAATTAATTCGAAAAAAAATAGACAGGACGCCCAAAGCCAATGTATTGGCTTTCAATGCAGCCCGCGCCGAAGCCATGAACGAAGTCGAAGAAGCCTTGTCAGGGGGCAAATGGTTGGTGGCTGACCGTAGTTTCCTGTCAACTATCATTTACCAGGGATACGGTGAAGGACAGGATATTGAGGAAATTAGAAAAATTTGCGATTTTGCTATGGGTGATGTGCGGCCAGACATAGTGATAGTTCTCGACATCGATGCCGAAACTGCCGCAAACCGCATGGAGTCAGCCCAGGACATCGATTATTTCCAAGATATGAATTCTCAGTTTCAAGACAGAGTGCGCGAGGGCTACCGCGCTGAATCCAAACTCAATAATTACCACTTGATTGATGGCAAACAGAAAAAAGACGTCATCGCGGCAAGTATTTTTGAACTGATTAAAGACCTCCCTTCTGGCGGTACCAAGAAATCCAAACAACCCGCTACCTCAGCTCACGAAGATGGAGTAGTTCGCGAGCTTTCTGATTATGCTATAAGCCAATTACTGACAAAAAATACTTGGCACAGCCATGGTAGCTCAAAAATTATCGACTATAGCGTTAAGCTAGACGGACGTTATCGTTTCTATATCCCGAACGGTCTCGATGAGCAAACCCTCGAAGATTATGTAAAGGCCAAAACTACACTATTTGAGACTTACTCTCGAATGGTTCATGTGCTGTCCAATTTTCTTGCTCAAAATTCAGGCTCACTGGATCAAAAGGATGATAGTGATCGCCAGATATACCGTATACAAGCGTTAAAAATTGCTGAGTCCATTCTGCCTATTTCGGCGACCAAGAGGATGAAGATCGACGATCCGACAAGACAGCGACTAGAAAGCCAGGAATTGCCCAGATTGATAAATGCGGAAGTGGATTTGAGACCGGTTAAAAAGGATAGTATGAATGTCGATGATACCGAGCTCGAAGAGATAATCGACGAACTTTCACCCTACAGCGCAGATTTTTCTTCAAGTAAGTTGATCGACGTGTCTATACGCAACGACCTAGATTTGGTGCCTTTGATGCTTTTTGAGCATTCCAGTCTGAGCCTAGAGGAAATAAAAGGTGAGTTTGAAAAGTGGCCAATCGGAGAAAAGATAGCGGCTTTTGATAAATTTTTGTCCCAGTCGCCGGACCAGGCTAAACTGCCGCAGGCAGCCATGTCAGATCTGACCTATACTTTTGAAATCTTAGCCGAGTACGGTTCGATCCGTTCACTGCAAAGTCATTCGATTTTTAACGTCAGGCAATGGCAGCCGCTAACCCCAAGATTTGGTTTTAATATTGAAAAGATTATTGAGGACGCAGATCTCAGTCAACAATTTGAAAGCAGCTTTGACATCTCTGTAGTGCTCTACAACACTCTAGTGGAGAGAAATTACGTGGAAGAAGCCCAATACGCCTTACTCTTCGGCCATAAATCACGTGTACAACTAAAACTTAGCTGCATGGGTCTAGCTCAACTAGCAAAAACCGGGTTTGCTAATCCGATTATTGACGACTTGTTGAGTCGTATCGCCGAAGTTCATCCTAATCTCATGCGCGTTTTGGGTTTTAAGTAGCATTGACTAAGACACGCTATCTGTTAATATAGATTTAAGTTTTGCCAAAGACAGTAGCCGTTGCAAACCAGCAACTTAATCTGCTACCGAGACAAACTGGATGTTTACTCGATTTTTAGTCTTTGGCAGTGCGTCAGAGACTTTTTAATTTAAGGGAAATAAATTATGGCAATAACTCGAGAGAAAAAAGAAACAATTATCGTGAATGTTTCTGAATTGGCCGAGAGTTCCAAACTCATAGTATTTGCAAACTACAGTGGCTTGTCTGTTGCCAATATGCAGGCTCTACGGGCCCAAGCCAAGGAAAATGGTGTCAAAGTAATCATCGCCAAGAATCGGCTGATCAAACTTGCTCTGGCCAAATCTGAAAAGTTCGGTGTCAGCGATCAAGGATTTTTGACAGGCCAGCTGTTGTTAGCTGCCGGTGATGACGAAGTTGCCCCAGCCCAAACGCTGGCCAACTTTGCCAAAACCCAGCCTTCACTGGAAATAATTGGGGCACTTGATGGCTCAGGTCAGGTTCTAGAAGCAGACCGTGTCAAAGCTTTGGCAGCTTTGCCAAGCAAGGACATGTTGCGCGGACAACTGGTCGGCACGATTGCGGCGCCGTTGTCTGGACTTGTAAATGTTTTGAGTGGAAACTTGCGTGGATTAATAAATGTAATAAATGCAAGAGTGCAAGCTTTCGAGTAAAAAGTTTGTAAAGTATAAAGTTCATAAAGTTTAAGGAGAATACAATGGCAGACGAAGAAAATAAGGTAGAGGAAAAAGAAGTTAAATCAGCCCCCACTGAGGCAACGCAAACCAGTGAGGCCCCGGTTGAGCCAGTAAAAGCTGAAGAGAAGACAGAGACCAAAAAAAGCGAAAAAAAAGCTGAAGTTCCTAAGAAATTCAAAGATCTGGTATCTGAAATTGAAAAATTGAGCGTATTAGAGCTCAGCGAACTGGTAAAAGTGCTTGAGGACCACTTCGGCGTATCCGCTGCCGCACCAATGGCAGTAGCCGCAGCTCCAGCCGCAGGTGACGGATCCGGCGGAGAAGCTGCCGAGGCAAAGTCTGAATTTGATGTCATCCTCAAGGATGCCGGCGCTCAGAAAGTAGCCGTCATCAAGGCCGTCAAAGACATCACCGGCCTCGGCCTAGCCGACGCCAAAGGTATCGTAGATAGCGCGCCAAAGGCCGTTAAAGAAAAAGCCAGCAAAGAAGAAGCAGAAGCCGCCAAAAAGACCCTCGAAGAAGCCGGCGCGACGGTAGAATTAGCCTAAGTTAATTCTACTAAGCAGTGTGCAGTCAGTAGTCAGTAGTGAGAGTGGTGAGAAAACGCATAAGCTTGCTCAAGGCCAAGTAACTGTTATGATTTGACAGAATTAAGTTGTGGAGTTGACGGATGAGAAAAGAAAGCTTGGCGTTAGGTTTGACCTTCAGTGTCTTAGCAGCCTGCGGGAGCTCCGACGTGGAGCCAGAAGTGAAAGACAAGAGTAGGGAAACCGTATCGTGTTTTGAGGATGACAGCTTTAGTCGCCTGGAACATTCAGGAAGATTTATAGTTAAGTCATGTACTAATATTGGACGAACCGAATTTTACGAAGGCGAAACTGATTTGGAAGAATTTGATGTTTTTAATCTTTTGTTAGAGGAAACGTCTTCAGGCCGACAAATGGATTGTCTAATAACCAAACCAATACGAGCTGATGCTGGAGCATCCATAGATTGTAATTGGGACGACATCAAACCATTGGGGTAACCTATCTAAGTTTTTCCACATTGGTTGAGCTAGGTTTTGACGAATACGGTTGAGCGTGTTATTATCGCGCCAGAGCAAAAAAGTTTGTTCAAATACACCAAAGAAAAAGGTATGTAACCGGTGGCAGAAATAGCAGACAAACAGATGAAAAGACTCAGGTCTTTGCTAGATGAAGCAGAGACTAATCTTGGCGCTGCCAAAGAATTGATTATTTCACTGGTCGGTGACGACACGACTGTAACTGTCTCTAGCGACGAAGCTCCAGCCGGCAAGGTGATTGAAGGTGTGTTTGACGGACAATCGATGATGGGTCCGGATGGCAAAATCTACCCGGTGCCAGCAAACTATGCCAGTAAGTCCAAACTAGTCCAGGGTGATATCCTCAAACTCAGCATTGGCGACGACGGCCGGTTCACCTACAAGCAAATCGGCCCGATCCCGCGCAAAACAGTCATCGGAACTCTGCTCTACAAAGACGGGCAATATTCTGTTGATGTAAGTGGCAAGTCATACCGGGTTCTGCTAGCCTCGGTCACTTATTTCAAAGCCCATCCCGGCGACCAAATCAGTGTTGTTCTACCCGAAGACGAGGGTGACACCGAATGGGCCGCCATCGAAGCAGCCATTTAAGATAGAAATTAGTATTTAGAAACTAGGAACTAGTATGTTCTGTAGCTATATACTAATTTCTAATTCCTAGCTACTAACTACTGATCTCGAGTATACTAGTGATCTATGAGCCAAGTACTATATCGAAAACATAGGAGCTTGTCGCTAGATGAGGTTTTGGGACAAGACCACATTGTGACGGCTCTAAGAGGCGCTATCAAAAGCGGCCGAGTAGCTCATGCCTATTTATTTACTGGCCCGCGCGGTGTCGGTAAAACCTCAGTCGCTCGGATTCTAGCCCATGAAATCAACAAGCTTCCCTACAAAGGCGGTGAAAATCATCTCGACATCATCGAAATCGATGCCGCCAGCAACCGGCGGATCGATGAAATCCGCGATCTGCGGGAAAAAGTCCGAATCGCGCCGACTTCAGCGCCTTACAAGGTCTACATTATCGATGAGGTGCATATGCTGACCACTGAAGCTTTCAACGCCTTGCTCAAGACACTCGAGGAGCCGCCGGCCCATGTGATTTTTATACTAGCCACCACCGAAGCCCATAAAGTTCCCGAAACGATCCTGTCCAGAACCCAAAAATTTGTCTTTCATCCGTTGGAATCCGGTCTGATGGTTGGCCGTCTAGCAGAGATAGCCAAAAGTGAATCAATAAATACCGAGGAGGGGGCTTTGAACCTGATTGCTGAGCACGCTCGGGGAAGTTTTCGTGATGCCCTGAGTTTGCTGGACCAGTTGCGTTCCCAGCCTGATAAAATCACCACCGAGACGGTCGAAAAGGTTCTGGGTTTACCGCCGCACCAAGCAGTTACTAACCTTTTGAATCTGTTTATAGAAGGTAATGGATTGGATTTGTTTAATGAGCTCGAGAAATTGATTATGTCGGGAGTAAATCCGGCTAGTCTGGCCAAGGGCTTGTCCAAACTAACCCGTGATCGAGTAGTTCTCAGTCCGGCGCTGCGCGACGACATGCTGCCGCTGATCCAGGGACTAATAGAGGTAGATTCAGCACTCGACCAACGGCTACAAATCGAAATCGCCTTGATTTCGGCAATGCCCGAAAAAATCGAATCCCCGACTGCCGAGAGCAAAGCTGTCGTTCAGGCCGCTGAGCCCGAGCTGCCGGCTGCCGACGAAGAGCCACAGCTTAAATCCGAATCGGAGCCAGTGGATCAAAACGTCAGTTTGGCGGAAACCGCCACTGAGTCCTCGGCCGATCTGGATTGGAACTTATTGGTTGACGCCGCCCGGTCACGTTCCGAACAACTCTATGCTTTGCTAAGAATGGCTGCAGCCAGCCATCGGGCCGATACCAACACCGTAGTTTTAAAGCTACGCTATGCCTTTCACGTCAAACGATTGAGTAGTTCACCGCACCAAGAAACTATTTTAGAGCTGCTGAAGAGCCAACTGGGTAATGATGTGAATCTAGAAATCGATCACGATAACACTTTAGAGGAAAGCCAAAAGGCGACATTGTCTGGCGTAGCCGATATACTAGATGGTGAAATTGTGGAGCTCTAAAATATGGATTCTAATGCTAAATTGCCGCCGCAGAGTGTTGAGGCCGAGTCCAGTCTGCTGGGTTCATTGCTGATAGACAACGAAGCCATCATAAAAGTGTCGGACATCGTCGATGAACTGGACTTTTACGAGCCACGCCACCAAAAAATCTATAGTGCAGTGCGCTATCTTTATGAAAAAAACCGGCCAATCGATGTCCTGACTGTCACTTCGCGCCTGACAGATGAAAACGTCTTAGAAAACATCGGCGGGGCGTCTTATGTCACCGAGTTGGTCAACAACGTGCCCAGTGCCGCTCACGTCAAGCATTACGCCGAAATCGTACATAAAAAGGGCATGCTCCGGCGATTGATCCAAGCCTCCCAAGACATTATTGAGCTCGGCCACCAAGAGAGCAGTGAAGTAGCCGAAATTCTGGCCGAAGCCGAGCAGCGAATATTTTCTGTCTCACAAGCTTCAATCGGCCAGGACATCACGCCGATCGAGGAAATTCTGGAAGGCAGCTTCGAAAGACTAGACGAGTTGCACCGTGACCGCGGCAAGCTGCGCGGCGTGCCGACAGGCTTTAATGAGCTGGATTCCAAGCTGGCCGGTTTGCAAAAATCCGATTTGACCATTTTGGCAGCTCGACCGTCAATGGGTAAGACTTCTCTAGCCCTAAACATCGCCCACCACGTCGCCCTAAAATCCAAGCAACCGGTTCTGATTTTCTCACTAGAGATGAGCAAGGAACAGCTAGTAGACCGGTTATTGTCAACCGAGTCAGGCATCGATGCCTGGAACTTGCGTACCGGCAATCTGACAGATGAGGATTTCGAAAAACTGAATGTCGCCATGGGCAATCTGTCCGAAGCGCCGATATTTATCGATGACACGCCGGGTCTGACGGCGTTGGAAATGCGCACCAAAGCCCGCCGCGAACAACATAAGCATGCGCTAGGACTAATTGTTGTGGACTATTTGCAGCTGATGAGCGGTTCAGCCAAGAGTTATGGCGACAATCGAGTACAGGAAGTTTCTGAGATATCTCGAGGACTTAAATCGCTGGCCAGAGAGCTCAATGTGCCAGTTTTGGCTCTGTCCCAATTGTCACGAACTGTCGAACAGCGTCACCCCCAGATCCCACAGCTGTCTGACCTGCGCGAATCGGGCTCGATCGAACAGGACGCCGATGTGGTGATGTTTATTTACCGCGAAGATTTTTACAATCCGGACACTGAACGCCAGCATATTACCGACATTTATATAAAGAAGCATCGAAATGGACCGACTGGACAAGTCGAGTTGTACTTCCACCCACAACTCTTGGCATTTCGTTCAATCGATACCAAACATGGCCAAACTGTCCACGCTTAGACTGTATAGGCCCACTCCGCGAGCCAAGCGTTTGGTGCTGGCGGTTTTGATCGGCTTGGCAGTGGTTTTGACTTTCTCTTGGCGTCTGTCAGATTTGCCACCCGGTCTGGCTGATTTTGAGAAGATCCATCTGGCAATCGCCCGTGGACCGGTAAACAATCCGGAATTTTTGTCCGGCTTTTACTACTACCTGCCTTTAAAAGCAGTCTTATTTTTGACCACCCAGAATATATTGGCCACCCGACTGGTTAGTCTCGGGGCTTCGGCGCTGGGTCTGGTTGTCTTTTACTTGCTGGCCAGAAACTGGTGGTCACGACTAGCAGCCAGCCTGGCCACAATCCTGGCCGGCACTTCATACTGGTTTTTGTTGGTCAGCAGAACAATCAGCCCGATATCGATGTCATTACTGCTGACTTGTAGTCTGCTACTGCTCTTCTTGCAGCTCAAGCAAGATTCTAAAAAATGGCAGATCGCTCTGTCGGGGTTTTTGACTGGGCTGTGTTTTTATCTACCTCCGCTTCTGCCAACGCTTGGCATAATTATCACGGTGGCCGGTATGATCTATAGCCGCCGTCAGTATCGTGGCAAGCTGCCAATCACTTGGCTGATTTACGTGGCTACGCTACTGGTCGCGCTGATACCGCTGATCGTGGGAGTAGCCCAGACGCCGTCACTCATAACTCAAGTTTTTGGTCTAAATGATATTAGTTTTGCTCCGATGGACATCCTGCATCACACCTTCTTGGCTGGCCGGACGATCATCTGGGATGGCGGCCAGATAATCGGCCTACTGCCTGGTATCGGCCTGCTAGACATCGGCAGCCTCGGCCTGATAACTCTAGGTTTTTTGCGAATGGCTTCAACTCCGAGACTTCAACGCAGCCGATTGCTAGTGGTGGCTTTTGTGATTTGTGCTATTTTTGTCCTGATCCAGATTCAGCCACCGTACGCCTACGGTTATATTTTACCGATAGTCTATTTGCTATCAGCACGAGGTATCAATCAACTGCTCAGTGAATGGCAGTCCAGGTTCCCCACCAACGATGTAGCCAAGATAACTAGCCTATTTGCAGTGATTGGCCTGGTAATAGTGGTTAGTCTGTATAATTTAAGCGCCTACTACCAGGCGTGGGGACGTAGCGAGCTGATTGAGAGCCAGTACCGGACTGAGTTACAATAAGTCTAAAGAGGAGACATAGATGAGTAAATTTGATCAAGCCAAGCTGCTGCTGCAGATGCGAAAGGTCCAAAAAGAATTGGGCAAGATGAGTGTCGTCGTCGAAAAAGGCGATGGGGCAGTGCAGGTCGAGATGAACGGCGAGCAAAAGGTAAAACGGGTAAGTCTGGATAGTGAAAAAATAGATGTCAACGATCTCGGACAAGTTGAGCGCTGGCTAGAGGATGCTTTTCGCGAGGCAATCACCCAATCCCAACAAGCAGCCGCCGAAAAAATGAAACCTTTTATGGGCGCATTAGGCAGCTTGGGACTGTAGACCAAACTAAAATAGACCGATGGCGTTAATTCCAAGATCATTAGCGAGACTGATAGATGAACTGGGACGACTACCTGGTGTTGGGCCGCGGAGTGCCGAACGCTATGCATTGAGCATACTCAAATCTGACAAGCCGACTGCCAACGCCTTGGCCGAGGCCCTGGCAACTTTACACGACGGTGTCAAAACCTGTCCCAAGACTTTTTCACTGATAGAGCCAGATCAGGATATTTCGCCGCTCTACGACGACCCAGAGCGTGATAAAAAGTTGATTATGGTAGTGGAAAACCCGTTGGACGTCATCGCCATGGAAAAAATGGGAGATTACCGCGGTACCTACCATGTTATTGGCGGCTTATTATCACCAATTGATAACATCGGACCAGAGCAGCTGCGACTACGCGAGCTGGTTGATCGAGTACTGCAGGATAAGGCTGAAGAAGTCGTACTGGCCACCAATGCCGGCGCCGAGGGTGAATCAACAGCCCTATATATCCAAAAATTGCTAGCTGATTTTCCCATCAAACTTAGCCGGCTAGCCAGAGGCATTCCGGTTGGCGTCGACCTCGAGTATACAGACCAACTGACTCTTTCCCGCGCACTCGAACACCGCCAACTTATGTAAATATTACTTACGCACACCCAGTGTAGATCCCGGGAATACTAATCCCCGTGGTTCGACAATAACTTGCTTGGGACCTGTTTCGACGTTACCAGCATGCCAAGCCTGAAAACCATTTTTGGCCGAAATGCTCAAAACGCGATCAATCTCACTTTTTGAAACATAGATAGCAAAGCCCGCACCCATATTGTAGTTGCCGAACATTTCCAAATCATCCACTTGTAAGTGAGTCTGAAGAAAATCAAACAAAGGCATCGAGGGCGGCAGTTCTTTTATTCTGTATGTAAACTCTTCCTTGCTCCGCATGAGCTTCCGCCAGCCATGACCAGTGATGTTCTCCATCCGTTTTATTGCGACTTTTCTATCAAGTAAGTCGCGAACTAAATTTGCGTATAAATTAGTCGGCTTGAGCAACGCATCGCCAAAAGTCGAGCCATCTGGCAATACAGTGTTGTATCCCATGGGAAGTTGCTCGGAAAGCTTCCTTGCCGAACTTAGCCCATTGGCATGGATTCCGCTACTTTCTATCAAAACAATTGCATCACTTGGTTCCAATTTATTACCAGGCACATAGCGATCTTTTGGGTTAATTTCACCCAGCATAAAGCCCGATATCTCTGATGCGCCAGGCACTATTATGCCGGGAAGAGCAGGGGATTCGCCGCCAGCCCACGTAACTCCAATATCATTACAAACGTCTGCACATCCTTCGTTAAAGGCTTTTGTACGCCGCTCATCGGCAAACCATGACGACTCACCGGCAGCTAAGTGTACCCAGAATAATTGCGGGTCGGCGCCGCTCACTATTAGGTCATTTACGATCATTGCTATGCAATCTTGAGCAATTGCACCGTAGCGAGAAGGCATATCGGGTGCATCACCGTCCATCCAATCAGTGACTAAATTCTTAGTGCCTAGTCCTTCAATTACACCGGCTCGGTATTTGTCGCCCTCATCCCAAACATACGATGATTCACCGCGACTGGCAGGTAGTTCTTCGTACCCGTGCCGTTGCAAATTGTGAGCTGTGGTGATAGCGGCTTCGGTAGCATCAACTTTGAAGGGATCCATATCCCCGTAATTTACAAATTGCTCATAAGCCAATGGTTTTGATTCAGACATAACTTACTCTAGATGTGCGCATAATCTGACTGATTATAGATGTAGTGGCTTTGAAACCAAAGCATGAGAACTAATTATATTATTGGTTGTCTTATGTCCCAGATAGAAACTTATGTAATAATAGATCCATCTATGACTACAGATCTAAAGAAAGCTATCAAGTTAGTTGAAGCTGCCAATGACATCGTCGTTGTGCAACCCGAAAATCCAGACGGTGACAGTTTGGGTAGTGCCATTGCACTAGAAGAGATAATTGGCGGCCTTGGCAAGAAAGTTTCGCTGTTTTGCAGTGTCGACATGCCTAGACACTTGCGCTATATCAAAGGTTGGGACCGGGTCCTCAATGAGCTGCCTGGCAAATATGATCTACTGATCATTGTCGATACTTCTAGTGCCTCGCTATTAGAGAAATTGCTAAAAGGGGCTAATAGCCGCAAAGTCGATCAGACCCAAGTACTTGTACTAGATCACCATGACATTGAAACTGATTTAACTTTGAAGAATTTGGAGCTGGTCAATATCGACGCAGTAGCGGTCGGTGAAATCATCTACGATATTGTTAAGTTAACTGGTTGGAAACTCAATCCCAATGCGGTAAAAGCAATCGCCGCATCCATCATGAGTGACTCTCTGGGACTGACAAGTGTCCGGACTAGCGCCAAGACTGTCTATACGATTGCCGAACTGGTCGATAAACATGGCCTTAACCTCAGTGAGCTCAATAATGCCCGCCGCGAGCTGTCCAAGAAAAGTGTCCGGATCGCTCTATACAAAGCTGATTTGATCAAAAGAATTGAGTTCTTTCATGATGATCGCCTGGCAGTCGTCGTTATTCCGCACCAGGAGATCAAAAGCTACAGCGATGAATATAACCCCGGCGCCCTGATCACCGAAGAACTGGCGATGATCGACTCAGTCGACCTCAGTGTAGTTCTGAAACAATATCCTGATCACATCACTGGCCGTTTGCGCTCTGGTAAAACAATGATCAGTGGGCAGTTAGCCGAACATTTTGGCGGCGGCGGTCACCCCTATGCGGCCGGTTTTAAAACCAAAGATTGGTCAATGGACGACCTGAAAAAGGAACTGGTCAAGCGAGCAGGGGAACTTTTGAAATGACCGAGGTACGACTAAGCGACACGGCGACGCGCCAGGTAAAAAAACTGTCGCCGATTAAGCGAGGACAGGTCAGCCTCTATACTTGCGGCCCTACTGTCTACGACCACCCGCACATCGGCAACTGGCGGTCGTTTATTTTCGACGACACACTGAGACGATCCATTAAGGCGACCGGTTACAAGATCAAACAAGTCATGAACATCACCGACGTCGGACATCTGACCGATGATGCTGACGAGGGCGAGGACAAACTGGCTAAAGCTGCCCGCCAGACCCGCCAGACCACTTGGGAAATTGCCGAGACTTATTTACAAGAGTTTAAAGCCGGTATGGAATTGCTGAATATCGAACAGCCCGAGTTTATGCCCAGAGCCACCGAACACATCAAGCAACAAATCGACCTCATCAAAAAGCTAGAGGAACGCAGCCATACCTACCAGACCAGCGACGGAGTTTACTACGATATCTCGACCTTTCCAGCCTATGGAAAAATGGCTGGGCTGGATCTGAAAGGACTCAAGGCTGGTGCACGGGTGCGGCTCAACGACGAAAAGCGGCATCCGGCCGACTTTGCCCTCTGGAAACTAACACCAAAAGGCACCAAAAGGGACATGGAGTGGGAAAGTCCGTGGGGCAGGGGATTTCCCGGCTGGCATCTGGAATGTTCGGCCATGGCGATTGAGTATCTTGGCCCGGCCATCGATATTCACACTGGTGGAATCGACCATATTCCTATTCACCATACCAATGAGATAGCCCAATCCGAGGGCGCGACAGGCAAAAAATTCGCTAATCTGTGGATACACAATGAATTTATAACTGTCGAAGGCCACAAGATGAGCAAAAGCCTGGGTAATTACTTTACGCTCCAGGATCTGGCAAAAAAGGGTTTTGAACCATTAGCTCTGCGGACGTTGTATTTGCAGTCCCATTACAAAACACCGATCAATTTTACCTGGGACGGACTAAAGGCCGCTCAGACTTTCTTGCAAAATACTTTGCGCCCATTGGCTGACTTAGTCCTCCAGTCACAGTCCAGTGGTGCTAATTTGCCCGCTGACAAGAAATTTAACCAAAATCTAGTTGGTTATTTGGCCGATGATCTGAAGTCAGCCTCAGCTTTGGCGGCCCTGGCCGGTCTGGCAGAACAGACTCCAATATTGAATAAAATGGGCGCAGATCGGCTACATGAACTACTAGAGGTCGCAGATGCCTTGCTGGGCTTAGGACTGAGTACCAGAAAGGACATAAACAACAAACAAAAGGAGCTGATCGCACAGCGGCAGAAGTCCAAAGATGCCGATGACTTTGCAGCTGCCGATGATCTACGTGAAGAGTTGAAAAAGCAAGACCTAGGCCTGCGCGACACTCCCCAAGGCACCACCTGGTACAGATTAACACCACCTAAACTTCCAACAAACTAAAGCGCGCAATTTCCTCTGCTGTTAAAGATCCGACCTCTAGGCTCCTCAGACATACCTCGCAAGGAACTCCCCGATAACAGTATTTACCTCATCAATTACTTCGGCTTGGAGTCGGTAATCATGCTCGGAGCTTACTTCATGTAGCATTTTAGGCTCAGGAATGGCTTCGAATACCTCCTTAACCCTCTCCGGCTTTGTAAAGGAATCATTGTCGCCATAAATAAGCAGTTTTGGTTTAGTGAGCTGCCTCAATACGGTTACAGGGTCATACTTTTGACCATCCTCAAAGTAAGCAAATGGCAACTCGAATCTTTTCTGCTCTTTAGTTTTCTCTGTGCCAGGAGGCATGTCGCGATAAGACAAGTGATAGCCTAACTTCAAATCGTCCTCACTTGGCGCAGAAGGTTCTCCGTATGTAGCCATGACAGCCACAATACCGATTACCGAAGGATTTCTTGTAGCCAGCATTGATACGGTACCGCCGCGACTGTGACCCACCAGTAGAGTTGGTCTATTCCCAAAATACTCAATTACTTCATCGACAGCCTTTAGATAGTTAGTTGTGGTGTGCAGCTCAATACTGCCTGGACTTTCCCAAGTCCCTGGCGGATCAAAAGAAAGGGCGTAATAGCCCTTTGAAGCTAAGTAATCGACATGACTGGTGCAGTGAGCATAGTCTTTGGTATCTAATCGGCCGGGCAGGACAATGGCTATCTTTTCTGCATTCTCGTCACCTTTAGCATAGACAGCTAGCTCGAATGTTTTAGTTTTCACTATATTCATATCTGTAATTATAGCTTAAAGCTTGATCGGTATAAGAATCTACTTATGTTGGGCTTTTTGGCGGCGTTCTTCTACTGAATCGTAGAGTAAAACCTTGATGCAACCAGCGACTGGGATTGCTAACAGAGCACCGAGAAAGCCAGCCAGGGTGACACCCAAAATGGCCGCCACGAGTATCAAAAGCGGTGACAGCTCGACTGCTTTAGACTGTATAACCGGCTGGATGGCATTATTTTCGATCTGTTGATAAACCAGAAAGAAAACCGCCATGATGATGGCGCCGAGTAGGGTAGAGAAAAGTGACACGCCGACAACTACTATGGCACCTAGGGTGTTGCCAATTAGTGGGATCAACCCGGTCAAGAAAATAATCGCCGCCATTGGGATAATGAAAGGTATCTCGATGCCAAAAAGTTTGAGTACTGACATAGCAGTCAAAGCCGTGACTCCACCAATAAAGGCAACTAGTAGCTGACCATTTACATAACCAGTCACTACCCCATGCATTTTATTAAGCAACGCTGTCCGGTGCTCCCGTTTGCTCTTTGGTTGCATTTCGTTGAAGCGTCGCAGCCACTGCGGACCCTCGACCAGCATAAAGAATGCCAGTACGAAAACCGTCAGAACAGACAGCACATTGGCACTAATCCTCTGGAAAAGGTTGAAAATCGGGCCACCAGCATCCGGCACCCGCTCCTTGTACTCTGATTGGAAACGTTCGATATCATCTTCCAATCCAAATGTATCGACTTGTTTGGCCAAAATCCCATTGCCATGCTTGAGCTCCTCAGCATAAGTAGGAAACTTTTCAAAAAAATCTTTGGACTGCGAGACCAGCGGTGGAACTGTGGCATAAATTACTAAAGCTAGAGCACTGATAACAGCTAGGTAGGAAACTGCGGTGGCCAAAGCCCGGCTGCCGCCCGGCAGACGCCTGGCCAGGTAACTGACAGGTGGATTGAGAGCCAGAGCTAAGAAAAATGCTACAGCCAGTAGAGTCAGCGCTGGACGCAGCTCATACAGCAACTGGAGGCCAAGGAAAAAAGCTAATACCAGAGTCATAACCCGAATGACAGTTTCATTGGATATTGAAACCTTGAGCGTCATTTTCTCAGCCAGTTTTTCTAACATAGATTTAGTATAACGCCTTTTTTAATTTTTCTATTAGCTCAACTGGCGTCGGGTCGATACCACTCAAGATTGCCAGATAGAGGCTGGTGAAGTCACCGAGTAGCACCGTCCAGAGGATTTGTTCAATCTTCGACGCCCCGTCAGCCACAATTATAACTGGTTCGGGCATTTTACCCTTGAGCAGTTTATTGCTCAGTTCAAAACGTTTGGCGACCTTGGGGTGGTCAAATTTTGACTGCAGCTCAACAACCGCGAACTCATCAGTGTCTTGGCTACCGGCCCAACCCTCGAATTCATTGTGGTCAAATTCCGGCAGACTGTTGCTCCAAGCGGCATGTTTGGCATTTTCATTGATCGAGATCTTCCATTTGTAGGCGGCTGGGGCCAGGGTCGGACCAGCGTAGACAATGATGGCCTTCTCAGCCAGGGCGACGGCTATCTGTTTGGCTAGATTGTCATGAGAAATAGTCGAGGCGGCGAAACTCTGAGCAGCCGCCTCAAGTGGCTTGACAGCAGACTCTAGGTCCTGGACTGCACCCTTTGCCAGATTTAGTTCCTCCAGCAGCTCAACAATAGCTCGCAGACTATAGAAAAAGGCCATTCTGGGCTGCAAGCCGGTTGGCAATCTCAGCTCCAACAAATCATTTTCATTAGCGATTTTTGACAGTTTCCCTCCAGAACACATGACAACGACTTGGGCCTTAGCTTTTAGAGCCTGCTCAGTACTATTGAGCGTTTCTTCGGTGTTACCAGAATAGCTAGAGGCTATGAAAAGGGTAGATTCATCTACACTAGTTGGAACCTCATAACTTCGGTTGATGGTGATCGGCACGCTCAGATCCGGCCACACTTTCAGGATCTCAGCCGCCAGTGCCGAGCCGCCCATACCGGCGACAACTATTTGGTCGATTGGTCCTTTAGGACTGATTTTGGGCTCGAACCGATGCAAAAGCTGCTGAGGCTGCTCCAAGGCTACCCCTAGCGCGTCCTTTGTATCTATTTTTTTTAGCTGAGTAATGTCGTCTAGCACAATAGAGTCCATTATAATGCTTTTGGAAAAGAAGAAGCTAGTGCTTGCACAGATCATCATGAGATGTGTTATAATTTGCCTAACTTAAAAAAGGTGCTGCCGTAAAGTTTAAGTTGTCAATTAAATAAAGTATTTCGTTCGGAGGCAGCTGCTTTGAAACATCAAAACAGCCGAGGAAATGAGTAAAGGAAAGTAATGGGAAACAAATTATTTGTAGGCAGTCTTGCTTACACAGTAACAGATGACCAATTGCGCGATTTTTTCGCTGCAGTCGGTGAAGTACAATCAGCAAAAGTCATAGTAGATCGTGACACTAACCGTTCCAAGGGCTTCGGCTTTGTGGAAATGGCTACAGATGAGCTCGCTCAAAAGGCAGTCACTGAGCTAAACGGCAAAGATCTCGAAGGCCGACAGGTCGTCGTCAACGAAGCTCGTCCCCAAGAACCTCGCGAAAACCGTTCATTCGGTGGTGGCGGTGGTGGAGGTGGCGGCGGACGCCGATACTAAGAGTTAGTATCTAGTATTTAGAAACTAGGAATTAGTAAAAAGCCCGAGGAAACTCGGGCTTTTCTTATTAGTAGTTCATCAAATCAGTGCATACGCTCATGCTTGCAAAAACTACAAATGGAGTGATAATACTTTGATATGACAAGCCCCGACAATCGCACAATTAGAGCGGAAATACGTTCAACAGAGCATGACGCTCGATTTAATGAATTTGCCATTTTGGGTGGATTGCTAAGAAAAGTCCATGCGGCTGAGGCAGAGGCGTCGATCCAACGCGAGACTATTGCGGCGATTAACAAAGATGAATTCGTAGCACCACCAAACCAAGAGATTAAGGTATCTACTACCAGCTCTGAAGGCCTTGTAGTGTGTGCGCGGCAAACTGGAATCCCAGAAGAGCTCCTCGGCGAAGAAGTAGTGTTCTGGGGTGCATTGCAGGATCCAGCCAGCTGCTCAGATGCAGATTGTCTGCGTCAAGGATCCTCGGGAGACTGGCGGTTTTATGGACAGTCCATCGAATATGATGAGGAGTCCCAACAAATTTGGATACACAACGCAGATAAGACAACCAAAGTGCTTTATCGTGAAGGTTTAGAAGACTTAAGCTGCGTCATGCGATCAGTGTCAGGTTCCGTACCTGACATTCTCGTACAAGATTAGATTTAATTCATCTGATTTAATAGAGGTTTTCGATGAAGGTAAGGGCTTTGCCAGCTTTCCCAGCCCGACCGGCTCGGCCGATCCGGTGGACGTAATCATCGTATGAGTTTGGTGTCGAATAGTTGATAACATGTGTGATGTCGTCGACGTCAAGGCCACGGGCTGCCACATCGGTCGCCACCAGTACATCTATCTCGTTATTTTTGAATTTGCTCAGCGCTCGCTGGCGTTGGCCTTGTGATTTGCCACCATGTATAGCGTCAGCCTGAAAGCCACGCTCACGCAAAGTGTTGCTGAGACGTTCGACGCTGCGCTGGGTATCATCAAAAACCAGAGTTTTGCTAGTTTCACGTCCAATCAGCAGATCATGCAATTTTTCGAGTTTGTCTTCTTTTGACTTGTAGTTGACGATGTCTTGTTCGACGTTTTCGGCAGTGATACCAGTCTTGACCGAAATCGTGACAGGCTGGTGTGAAAAAGCTTGGATCAGGCTGGTCACCTTGTGATCGAGTGTAGCTGAGAAAAAGAACGATTGTCGAGTTGGCGATAGTTTGCCCAGAATCAGTCGCATATCATCGACAAAACCCATGTCTAGCATCCGGTCGACTTCATCGAGCACGGCAATGTTGAAATGATCCAATTTGAGCGAACCGCGTTCCAAGTGGTCCTTGATGCGGCCAGGCGTGCCGATGATGACTGATGGATTTTGGCGTAGGTCAGACAATTGTCTACCCATAGCAGCACCACCGATGAGCAGGGCACCCAAAATCCCGCTACCACGGGCAATCGATCGGAACTCGTCTTCGATCTGCTGGGCCAGCTCCCTAGTTGGTGCCAAGACTATAGCTTTGGAGCTTCGGTTTTTGAGTATGCTCTCCAGAACTGGGACCGCAAAGGCTAGAGTTTTGCCGGTACCAGTATTGGCGATGCCAATGACGTCCTGGCCTTTGAGACCAGCTGGTATAGCTTGGTCTTGGATGGGCGTGGGTATAGTCATACCCTTTTTTTCGATGTTGGCCGCTACTTGGGGGTTGAGGTCAAAGTCTCCGAAGCTATGCGTCGGCTGATATGACTCGGTTTCCACTGCTTTGGCAGCTTTAATGAAGCGAGAAGGGTGAATGTCCTCTTTGCGCGGACGGCGGCTCTGCGATCTGTTGTTAAAGCTAGAAGAACGCGAACGTCCGGCGTTACTGCGTTGAGATCCATATCTGGACCTATTTTGTTGATAAGGCATAAAAAAAGAATCCTTTACTGTTAGAAGTAATATTTGCTGATTGTCTCCATGAAATCTAAGCAAACGACTCACTACTAACTCGGATTCATTAAAACAATTAAGACAATAATAACACGGATGTCACAAATTTACAAGGATTGGCGGCGTTTGCGTAAGTTCGGGTTTAGTTCGCGTTTGCGCAGGCGCAGATCGGTAGGTGTAACTTCGAGCAGTTCATCATTTTCGATGAAGTCAATCGACTCCTCCAGACTGAAGATGGTTGGTGGAGTCAGTTGGACAACGCCATCACTAGAGCTACTGCGCATATTAGTCAGTTGTTTGGCCCGGCAAACATTGATCTCTATATCTTCCTGGCGATTATTGAGCCCGATGATCTGTCCGGCGTAGACCTTGACGCCAGGTTCCATAAAACAGGTGCCTCTTTCTTCGACGTTTTGCAGGGCATAGGGTGTTGTGGTACCAGCTACCGAGGCAATCAAGGCGCCGCCTCGGAGTTGTCTCAAGTTGGGGCCGGCCGGAGCGTAGCCCGAAATTAGCGAATTCAATATCACCGTACCCTTGGTCTTGGTGATCAGGATGTTGCGTAGGCCTAGCAGAGCCCTGGTGGGCAGTTTGTAGACTAGCTTGGTAACTCCTTTGGGACTGGCGAATTGCTCGACTAGCTCAGCGTGTCTGGTGCCGAGTTCCATCTGCACAGCACCGACGTGTTCGGCTGGAACTTCAATGATCAGCTCTTCGACCGGCTCGACCACTTTGCCAGCCTCTTGGCGGGTGACTACTTGGGGCCGGCCGACTTCAAATTCATAGCCCTCGCGGCGCATCGACTCGATCAAAACACTGAGGTGGAGTTCACCGCGTCCGGACACCAAAAAGCCGATACCACCTTCTTCGACACGCAGACCGACATTAGTTTCCAGTTCTTTTTGCAAACGCTCGCCGATCTGGCGGCTGGTGGTGAATTGGCCAACTTGGCCCTTAAATGGTGAAGTGTTTGGCCCGAGATAGATCTTTAGTGTTGGCGCCTCGACTTCCATTACCGGCAAAGCCTCTGGATTAGTTGCGTCAGCTATCGTCTCACCGATTTGACAGTCGGCTAGGCCAGTCAACTGGACGATATCACCGGCTACACCTTCTGGTATTTCAAATCTGGCCAGTCCCTGGCTCATATAAACTTTATCGACAATAGCCCAGACTTGTTTGTTATCTTTTTTACAAATAGTTACTGGATCACCGGCCTTGATATTGCCGCGAACGATCCTGCCGATGGCGTATTTACCTTTGAAATTGTCCCAGGCCAGAGCTGAAACCAACATTTGAAATGACTTGTCCGGTTCGATCTTCGGCGCTGGTACATGTTCGATAATAGCCGCAAAAATGGCCGACAGATCTCCGTCAGCCTCAAAATCGGTCGGCACAGCCTCCCAGGCTTTGCCGGCTCTGCTGACAGCGTAATAAATTGGATAATGCAGTTGGTCTTCGTGGACGGCTAGCTCCAAAAACAGATCAGCGATCTCGTCTTCGACTTCTTTTACTCGAGATGCAGCTTTGTCTATTTTATTTATGATGACGATCGGTTTTAGTTCATTGGCCAGCGCCAGACTTAGTACAAATTTGGTCTGAGGCATCGGGCCTTCCTGGGCATCGACGATCAGCAAGCAGCCGTCGGCCATATTGAGGGTGCGTTCGACCTCGCCGGAAAAATCAGCGTGACCCGGAGTGTCGATGATGTTGATTCGGTAATCTTGGTGTTGGACGGCGGTGATCTTGGCAGTGATGGTGATGCCACGTTCGCGTTCCTGGTCACCGCTGTCCATGATCAGATCTTGGGTCATCTCGGCTTGGTTGTCGCGAAAGGTTTGGGACTGTTTCAATAGACCATCAACCAAGGTAGTTTTTCCGTGGTCAACGTGGGCGATGATCGCAATATTGCGGATCTTTGTCGGATCTTGTTTTAAAGACATAAAATTATATGATGCACGTTTGTGAACATCAGTTCCTTGAGGTAATTATAACATAAGCGCCTCTGTAAATCAAAGTCCTGCATCTGTTAAACTAATAATGAGGATTAGCACAATATGTCATTTCAAGCTTATTTGGATAACATCCAAGCCAAGACCGGCACAAGCCCAAAGGAGTTCATAGCTCTAGCTCGAAAGAAGGGTTACCTGGAGCCAGGCGTCAAAGCTATGCAAATCGTCGGCTGGGTAAAGAAGGACTATGATTTGGGCCATGGCCACGCCATGGCTATCGTAAAATTGCTAAAAGACGCCAAGAACTGACTTCGATTCAATTAGTTTTGGTTGATAGCTTCCTGGGCGCGCAAGGCTGAATCGTCAGATTCCCTGGCTTGGCGATCCAGGTTTTCGGATTCATGTTCCAGTTCGGCGGCTACCCTCTCCAGCTCCATGGCCGATTTTTTCATACTAGCAGCCTGTTCGCGGTGTTGCTTGGCTTGCTGCCGTGCCTGTTGGGCGGCTACCCGTACTTGATCTCCTGCTGCCATATATAATCCTTCTTTCTGTGATTATTATATCACTTGATTGAGAAGTAGTCCGCTCTAAGCTAGGTTGTGGCTGGTGTTAGTCCGGGTAATGTCTCAAGACAGAAACAGCCAAGGGTAAATGCCACCGAATCTCGAGCAACATCGTGGTTCACATCCATTATAACAGTAGTCAAATCTTCATCTCCAAATATCTCGAGTAAGCCAACTTCTGTATTCCAAGATTCATCTGGTGATCTTTTGCGCAATCCCAGTCTTAGTAAATCAGCTTCTTCGGCTTGCAGATTTCGGTGATAGTTTTTTCGGGCTAGTTCATAGGCCTCAGGATCGTTATCGCCACATTCACGGACCGCATAGTGAGCTAAGGTGCAGCCGGCGAGGAGTGCGTATCCATCTTCGAGACCTGAACTTCTAGTCATCTTCCCAAAGAGCTCGCCGATGTGTTGTCCTAAAAATGAATTGTGTGCTTTGAGCCATGCCATTTCAGTTTCGCGAAAAGCATCCTGATCAACCCTGGCGACACACAATGCCTCTCTGACATGTGAGGCTTGTATTGGGATCACTAATTTTGGATTTTCTGCATACGTCATTAGGTAGAAGCTATATTATTAATTTCTGATAGTCAATCAACGCCGGGTGAGGTTAGAACCTAAATAGTTACATTTTCTCAAGTTTTTTAACTATCTCTTCTGTCACTTGCTCGCTGCTGCTCGTGCCATCCACTTGTATTAGATTGCCCTGTTTCTTAAGCTCCTTGAGCAGAGGCTTGGTATAAGTACTAAATTGTTTGAGACGGTTTTCAAAAGACTGTTCACTATCATCTAAACGATTGCGGCCCAAGACTCGCTTTTTTGCTACTGCTTTCGTCACTGTGATGTAAACAACCGCTGTGATCGCCCTACCGGCACCACGAAGAATCGAATTTAGGTTTGAAAACTGCGATTTAGTACGAGGGTAGCCATCAAGTACTATTCCCTGGTCAATCCGGCTTTTGACCTCACCGCTCACCAAGTCATTAATGGCGTCTGTATAAACCAAAAAACCGTTTGTGAAATTCTGAATATCTTCTTTATTCATTCCCCCATTCGCAATACGTGCCCTGACGATATCGCCTGTTGTGATCTTTTGCAGTCCATAATGCTGTGCAACCAATGAGGCTTGGGTTGTTTTGCCCGAGCCTGTTGGGCCTAAAAAAATAACTAAAAGCTTGTCCATTAAATTATCGCCTTTACTTTCATTCACTACTTGGCTTCGGGACATGGATTATAGCGCCTTCGCTGCATATAATCTGCAGCCATGCTCGATGCAAGCAATCTGTGCGTGGCTTTGATTATCGAACCATCCGCTCGCAGTAGCTCGCTCATTTGGTTCTCATCCATACCCTAGAAAAATGACCGAGGCGATGACAGATGTCATCTTCTCGTTCTTGGCTTCGGGACATGGATTCGAACCATGATTGCCAGGACCAAAACCTGGTGTCCTACCATTAGACGATCCCGAACTGACTGGCTTATTTTGACAGATTGTTCGCAAACACTCTAGTTCTAATTTGCTCACGCTTGTGGATCCGTATTTGGATTATATAATTTACTTAGATATGAGAAGCAAGGATACGCAGCCAGAAAATATAGTTTTGAGAGGTGATTCAGCAGAAGCTGTGCGTTTACTTGCTCAAGGTAATGACTTGACTACCGATGAAGTTGCTAAGCGGGCAATTATACTGCAGGAATTTGTTTCTAAATGGCTTGGCCATGGATACAAGTTTCTAATTGAATCATTGGATGGCGAAGAGCTGATGTATGTTGACTTTATGACTGAAGACGAGGAGAGCACTGCCCAGGTCATTGAGCTACGTCCTCGCGACTAGAGAGCTCAGAGCCTATGTTTGTGGCTACGTCCAGATTCGAATCCCTACTCCCAGCCAATTTGCTACACTGATAGCAATAGATGGTAAAAAACTCTGCTTCGCCGGTTTTGTTGGTGGTTCTTGGTCTTGACCTGCCGGCCATGAAACTCGAGCTGTTGCCAGCCTTGGCAGAGTTAGAGCAAGCAGGCATGCTAGCCGAGCACCTCCAGATATTGGTTATATCAGATGAATCGGCAGACGACACCGAGTTGGAAAAAGAGACGTCAGCTAGTTTTAGTACGTCCACGAAAACTGTCGTCAAAAAACTACTTGCTCGGATGAAAAATGTAATCATTGATCTAAACGAAGATGAATCTTTGGGGCGCTTGCGCGAAGTTATCGAAGGTCAGATCGTCGATGGGATTAGTTTCAAAACCATCTACTACTTGCCGCAAACTGGTGAAGAGCTGGAAAGATTGCTGCGCAAACTAGCCAATCTCAAACTCCATAAGGCTAACTCCATCCAAAAAGTACCCAAATTTATGATCGCCGAGTCAGCCTGCCTGGATCCCGTTTCGGGAAAAGGTATCCTCAAAACTCTGAACCGCTACTACAAGCAAAAGCAACTATTTTTTCTTAGCCAACAGATCCACCCTGAGCATCTAACGATGATACGCAAAATTCGGCAAGCCAACCCGCTGCTCCAAGCTGCCTGGTCGTCCAGCACCATCAAGTCAATCGACCTGGTCTTGTCCAAAAAAATCTTTGAAAATCCCACTCTTAATTACTCGGGGATAGTTGCCAACGAGATTAGTGAAGGCTTGCTACCTCTGTTGTGTGAACTCACAGTACGTCAGCCAGCCAGTGCTAAAAACGATAAATGGGCCAAGGCGCGCTCGGCCATGCTCAAGAGCATCAAGCATTACCGGCTATTTTCTGCCCGGAAAATCTTACGAGCTCAGTACCGAGGCTCTACCAAACATCTTCTGAGGAAGAATGTTGAGACCTTCGCCCAGATGCCGGTCGTCATTGACCAAACAGCCTGGCGAAAGACCCGCATCCGATTGATTGCCGGGTATGGACTGCCAGTCGAAGATTGTAGAGCAATTATCACTTTTTCGGATTTTGCTTCCAAAACTGAAGTAAAAAATAGTTTGATACTCAGATTAACGCCGGAAACCCAATTGGCGCTGAATTTAAGCACTGGCAGCGAACAAGGCCAAGTCCAGTTTTCGCATTTGGACAGCCCTAAGGTTAGCGTTTTGGCCGCCAAATTAGATCAGGCGCTGCGTGGCGACCAAACGACCACCCCGAGTACTGAAGAACTGAAATTGAAAGCCAAACTAATCAATCCATTAGTCAAAAAATTCGCCAGAAGCAAGAAAGTTGTCAAAATCTACAAACCCGGCACGGGAATCTTAGAAATTTTTAGTTCATAATATTCTCATTGATTATCCTCAATCTGTTGCAGCCTGTGGAAAAGTGCTATAATTTAAATGTGAATAGAAGTCAAGAACAGACTAGAAGGTAGCTGCTACATGGCCCAAGAAGGCAAGGGATTCAAAGAAGTGCTTTCCAATGAAGTTGATGTACGTGTGGAAGCTGTAAGCAAGGCTATTCTTATAGATGTCTTGGGTTTAATTACTGAAAGAGAATTTGCAGAAAAATTTCCCAAAGCGGTATCTGTAATCGAAGAAAAAGGGTCGGATCAGGCTTTTGTTGACGCTGTCGAGGCTGTGCACGAGGAGATAGATGAACGTAGTGCTGAGATTTTCCCAGAAGAGGAGGGAGCTAGTTGGTGGGCTAAAGTAGTTAATTTTAAAGACCCTCAAAACGGAGGATTAAACTCCATACAGTACGCGCAAACCCTTAGAGTAGTAGCTGTTATGGCTTGTCCTCTACGAAGAGAATTTATTCTTACAGATGACTAGCTGCTAGTATTTAAATGTGGCATTTGAGGATTTCAAGACTAAAAAAAGCGTGGTCATCGTCTATACCGGCGAGGGCAAAGGCAAGACCTCAGCCGCGCTCGGCCTGACCGCTCGGGCGCTGGGCAGTGGCTGGCGAGTGGCATTTGTGCAATTTATCAAGTACTGGGACGTCGGCGAACATAACTTCTTAAAACAAATCAATCAAATTTACGGCCAGAAATTGGAATTTTACAAAGGCGGGAAGGGGTTTTATAAAGCCGGAGAGCTAAGCGCGGCCGGCATCAAAGACAGCGAACACCAGGAATTTGCCACCAAAACTTTCGAGTTTGCCCTAGCAGCCGTCAGCAGCGGTGATTATGATCTAGTGGTCTGCGACGAGATAAATAATGCCGTCCACGATGGTTTGCTCAACATTGACCAGCTGAGGACACTGATGACCGATCACGCCCCGAAGACCAGTCTCTGCCTAACCGGACGTGATTTCCCATCAGAACTGCTCGAGTACGCCGATATCGCCACTGAGATGACCAAGCTAAAGCACCATTTCGACGACAAATTCCTAGCCAACAAAGGCATCGACTACTGAGTCCATTTTCCGTTTTCTATTAACTGTTTTCCATACGTTTTCCGTGCGCCTTTTTCCATGGGGAACGGTTAATGGTTAATGTGTGGTGAATGGCAAATGGTGAACGGACGCCGTGTAGAATGAGGTTATGTTTAAAAAGGATGAATTTCTAGTTGGCGCCAGTGTCTCCTCGCACCAAGTCGATGGCGGCCGTCACGACCAATGGACCAGCTGGGAAGAAACCAACGCCAAAAAACTGGCTGGCAGTGCTCAAAAGCGCCTCAGCCACTTGCCTAGCTGGCATCAAATCAAGTCCCAGGCCACTAGTCCTGCAAATTATCGCTCGGAAAATGGCGTGGAGCACCGAAAATACTACAAAGAAGACCTAAAAATAGCTGCCGAGCTGGGTCTCAATGCCTTTCGGTTTAGTGTTGACTGGTCGGAGCTCGAGCCATTTGAAGGGGAGTGGAACGAGGAGGCATTGGCTTTTTATGATGTTTACTTCGCCGAGCTCAAAAAACTTAAACTGGAACCGGTGGTCACGCTGTGGCATTGGACGCATCCCCAATGGTTTGAAGATATGGGCGCGTTCGAAAAAAAGTCTAATTTGCATTATTTTTACCGCTACGCCAGGAAAGTCATCGAACGTTACGGCAAGAATATTCGTTTTCTGTGCGTTCTTAACGAGCCAAATGTATTTACTTCCGAGAGCTACCTGACTGGTGAATGGCCGCCTAATAGACACTCTCTCTGGTTGGCCAACAAAGTTTATCGTAACCTCAGTCAGGCTCACCGTACAGTCCGCGCCGCGGCTAAGAAAATTTATCCAGAAATGTCCGTCGGCACTTCACTGCTGCTCAACAATGTCCAGCCGAAGCGTCCAAATCACTTGCTGGATAGATTGGTCGCCCATTGGGAGCGGCGTTGGTGGAATTGGTCGTTTTTAGAGAAAATCCGCTGGCAGAGCGACTTTATCGGTGTCAATTATTATTTCACCAACTACACCAAGGGTTTCCGCCACGACAATCCTAGTGAACCACTCAATGATCTGGGTTGGTATATGGAACCAGCTGGACTGGAAGAAGTTCTCTACCGGGCAAATTTACATTTCAAAAAACCAATCATCGTAACTGAAACGGGCGTAGCCGATGCGCATGACCAGTGGCGTCAGTGGTGGATAGATGAGACCTTTGCAGCTATCAAACGTGCCCAAGCCAGAGGTGTCGACGTCAGAGGCTACATCCATTGGAGCCTGCTCGATAACTTTGAATGGTCTTACGGCTGGTGGCCAAAATTCGGCCTGGTAGCGGTAGACCATCAAGACCTTGCAAAAAAGCGTTTCATCCGTGGAAGTGCCAAAACTCTGACCAAGCACGCCAAAAGTATTAGCAATTAGCACTAGCAAAATGATCACAGAGTTATTAAAATTCCTTGAGTTTTAGAGGAGAGGAGCAGCGAACTTGCCCGAGTAAAGCGAGGGTGGGCTTTGCCCATGAGCGTTGAGGGGAACCAGTTGGTTTCCCTCAATGACCTAGCGGGTTGAAAATTCGGATGAATTGGCCGCTTTTGATGGCGCTGAGCATTTGACGTTTAACAGAGTCTGGCAGGTCGAGAGCGACACTTAGATTTCCCAGCTCATCGCGGACCGGTCGGCAAACCATGAATTCGCCGCTACTGGCTCGACCTCGCACTGAACGAGGACTCAGCTCAGTGATCACAAAATCCTTAAATGTTGTTGTGGTCCTTGTCATGGCAAGTCCTCCTCTCAATGCGTTTAGTTTTATTAAATCTGAATCAAGAATAACGCGATTTACTACTGTTGTCAAGACTTTTGTCAAGTGTTATTGACAACATTGTGAAGCTGACATACAATGTCACTATGCACGAGATACAAAGAAAAATTTTAGAACTCGCCTCAGCCGAAAATATCAGTCAAATGGGCCTACGCGAGATCGGACGCAAAATTGGCGTCGATCACCCGCAAAAGGTCAAATTTCACTTAGAAAAATTGCAAACCAAAGGTTTTTTGGAAGCAGACGATTTTGGCGGCCTGAAAGCTGTCCAACACGAAAGTACTGGTTTGTTGATTTCTATCCCAGTACTAGGCAGAGCTAACTGCGGCGAACCGCTGGCCAGAACCGATGGACCGGCGCTGGGCTATCTGAAAGTTTCACCATCTGTTTTGGACTCTAATGAACAATCCATGTTTGCCATAAAAGCCGTCGGCAACTCCATGAACCGCGCCTACATCGATGGACGAGCAATTAACGATGGTGATTATGTCTTGGTTGACGGTGACGCCAGGGAACCTGACAGTGGAGACTATGTACTGGCTAGTTTGGATGAAGGCGCGACACTAAAGAAATTCGTCCGAAATAGCGATCAGATTATGTTGGCTGCCGAGTCCAGCGAGGAACACCCACCAATTATTGTGGATGAATCTGACCAATCACCAGCCGTCATCAACGGCACAGTCAAACGTGTCATCAGCATGCTAGCCGCTGTCTGAGTTTTGATTCTGTATTAGACTGAGGAGGTGAATATCGAACAATTATTATTGGTTTTGGCAGCTGCAGAAGCTTTGGCTCTAGTTTATTTACTGAGTCGAAAAACAGACAGCTCAGAAGTAAACCAAATGCTAAAGAGTGATCTGACAAATCTGAGCGACAGCGTAAATAAACTAAAAGATAGCCTGGGCGAGAAGATAGACGATCGGCTGGACAAAAGTAACCAGCAGATGGCACAGCAGTTTGCCACCAGTACCAAAATCATCCGCGATGTGACCGTCAAGCTGACCGAACTAGATAAAACCAACCGCCAAGTCGGCGATGTCGCTACTGAGCTCAAAACGCTGCAAAATGTCCTGACCAACCCTAAGCAGCGCGGCGTGATAGGCGAATATTATCTCCAGACAGTGCTCGAAAACGTCTTGCCAAAGGGCAGTTTCCAGATGCAATATCGGTTTAAGGACGGCGAGATCGTCGATGCAGTAGTCATCGTCGACAAGGACAGGCTCATCCCGATCGACTCCAAATTCTCTCTGGAAAATTACAATCGACTGGTCGAGGCCAAAGACAAGTCGGAGCGTGACCGGCTGGCGGCTCTACTCAAGATCGATCTAAAAAATCGCATCGACGAGACTGCCAAATATATCCGACCAAGTGAAAACACCCTGGAGATGGCCTTTATGTTTATCCCAAGCGAGGCGATCTACTACGACTTGCTGGTCAATCAAGTCGGCACCGCCAATACGTCTTCCCGCGATCTGATCGAATACGCCTTTCGCGACAAAAAAGTCATCATTGTCAGCCCAACCACACTGCTGGCTTACCTGCAGACAGTCATGCAAGGGCTGCGTTCAATGCAGATCGAGGGCCAGGCCAAAGACATTCAAAAGCGGGTCGGCGAGTTAGGCCGCCATCTAACGACCTATGACAGTTTCATGCAAAAACTTGGTGGCAGTCTGGGGACTACAGTCAATCACTACAATGCTGCCCACAAAGAACTAGGCAAAGTCGACAAGGATGTGGTCAGAATAGCCGGTGCCAGCCCCGGCATAGAGCCATTACTCCTCGACAAACCTAACCTTGAGGATCTTTAGGAGCTGAAAACTTTTTTTCTATTTCACTCAAATCTTCGGATTCTTTTTGTCGCATTTCTGTTATTTTATTTTCCACTGCCTCTAAGTCTTCAGCGATAGGAAGGAGGGGATTTTTGTCCCCATACACACGAAATTCGTTCAGTTGCTCAATTGCTGAGTCTATAGCAGCCTCATAGATCTCCTCTATTTTCGAAAAATTACCTTCCGTTAAGATCGCTTTTTCTAGTTCTGCCAAAAAATTATCAACTGCGAGCTCTCCAGTTCGCTCAAATCCTCCTTGGCCTTCATTCAACGCTGTAATAATTTCTGCCCAAAAGTCTTGATTTAAAAACGTCTTACCTTCTTTTTCTGCTTCTAGCTCACTTACTCGAAATCTAAGAGTTTCATTTTCGTCAATAACTTGTGCTTCTCTTGCTGCCCTTATCGGTTCATTTGCAGCGTTGTTATCAAACGCTTTGGCAACTGTAAGTATTTCTTCCCTTAACTTGGATGCGTCCACGGAGTCAATCGCGATGGGTGCATCTCTTAGAAATTCACCAAAATCCTCGAGATCTCGCATCGCCCATGCCACCACAGGATTTGTAATTTCAAGTTTTAGGGTTTCTCGATCGGCCATAGTGTTAGTAATTGTAGTTGCTCGAGATCAGTATGCAAGCACGACCATGATCAGAAAATGTTAGAATTTGACCATGAATCCCGTTAGAGCTAAGTATTTTATCAATGATAAAATCTGCCGCATTTCTGTCGACAGAAATGCGGAGCTCTAACGGGATGAAAACTGAGAAGGCAATCTTTGCGGCGGGGTGCTTCTGGGGAGTACAAAATTACTTCGACCAAGTCCCTGGAGTCGTCAAAACCACTGTCGGCTATACCGGCGGCCATGCAGACAATCCTACCTACGAACAAGTATGCACCCACACCACTGGCCATGCCGAAGCGACCGAAATTGAATTCGATCCCCAAAAAGTCAGCTACGAGACTCTTGTGAAGCATTTCTTCAAGATGCATGATCCGACTCAGGTAAACCGTCAAGGACCGGACATCGGCGACAGTTACCGATCGGCTATTTTCTACACTTCTGACGAGCAAAAAACAATTGCCGAGAAGATCAAAGCTGAGCTCGAAGCTGCCAAAAAATTTGATGAGCCAATTGCTACCGAAATAACTAAAGCCACCACATTTTGGAAAGCCGAAGAATATCACCAGAAATATGTGGAGAAAAATGGTGTAGGAGTATGTCATATTCCTTATGCTCCTATAGAATGATAGGGTGGAACATGAGCCAATATTTCCTTTTGAAATAGAACCGACTAAGTCGCCGGAGATAGACCCGTTGACGGGCAAGAAAAAGAAGAAAAAAACCGAATTATTCAAGAAACCTGAGCCCGATCCTGTAAAACCGGCGGAAATAGTCATCGGATCGCAAAAGGATGAGCGGGTAATTGAACCCAAAACAGCACAGCCAGAACCGCAAAAAGCGGACTCTACAGAAATGGTGGCGGTTGAGCCGGAAGAAATCGAGGCCGACGTCGGTGTAGAGCAAACTCAAAACGACCAGCACGAAAGTCCAGAGCAGCCGATCGCTATTGAGGCAAAGTCAGACGAAGAACCTGAAATTGAAGCAAAGCCTATCCGGCCCCGACTGAGTCTGACACCTGACTCCTTAATACCATTCGAGGCCAGAGAAGAGGAGATTGAAACTATGGCACCAGCGGCAATAGTTTCGCCTGCCGGTTCGGTTGCCGCTCCGCCACCTTTAGCCCCAACTGTTCACACCTCTACGCTACCTCCACCGCCGAGTCCACCGCCATCCCCGCCAACTAGTCCACCACGGCCACCTCTCGGGCCAACGATAGGCGGCGGTAACGTTTTGCCGCCAACTCCGAATATCGCACCAAATTTCACTCCCAATGTCTTGGCAACACCCATAGAAGACCAAAGACGCGTTCTCGGATCATTACTGATCGGCGCGCTGGCCGGAGGATATTATGAACACCGCAAGCATAAGAAACGTGAAAAACGAAAAGCTCGGGAACATCGAAACTTGGAGACTCAACACTCAAAATTGCGCAAGGATTTTGAGAACGAAAAATTTGCTAACAAAACTTCACCAGCCGTAGAAGTGTTCAAACCACCAGGAATTGAACGTGAGCCTAGCGGTTTTGAACCTGATCTGGCCAAACTTCAAAAAGAAAGGGCTAGGCCGCCGGCTGAAATTCTTTTGAGCGATCAGC
>CAZLKQ010000004.1:0-32275 GCA_964560175.1 uncultured Candidatus Saccharibacteria bacterium | reverse complement strand
TATGCCAAACGTTGTAAAGATTTTCTCCTTGGATTTTGGGGTAGATCATATAGTTTTTTGGATAAATAGATTTCGAATCATCAAAGGTTATAAGTTGTGGAACTGGGAGTTTTTCTTGAAAGTAGTTATAGAGTGTAGCCTCTCGCTTAAATGGAGTTTCATTAGTGGTATTCTGACATAGCTTTATGATGAATTTGTCGTTAATCGAATAGACTTCGTTTGTAAAACCAACTTCAATTTTCTTAATGGTTGTTACTTTTGGAAGCTGATGTACGGTGAATATTTTGTTCGCTAGATCTAATTGCATGCTGCTAGTTTACCAGCAACAGAAATTCAAATAGGAACGCTCCTTCTAACATACCCAATACCGAATACTCACTACTGGCTACTGGCTACTGGTTTCGGTGTAGTTGTGGATTTTGGGGAAGAGCGGCTCAAGTTTGTCGGGTATGACTCCAGAGCCGAAAATTTTGCGGATTTTATCGCTGGTATCGGGCAAAAAAGGTACTAACAGATCGGTAATCTGCAACAGAGAACCGGTCAGGTAAGCCAAAACCTCACCTAAATGCTCGGGGTCTTCTTTGGCCAAGATCCAAGGCTTTTCCTGCTCAATGTACTCATTTAGACTCTGGATTTCCTGCCAAACGGCACCTAATGCCTTGTCAAAGCGCATCTCACTAAAAGCCCGGTGATAAGCGCCTTCGTCATGCTCGTGGGCGGGGGCCTCGCCGGTGGCGCCTTTTTGGTACTGCAGGATCATATTGGCCACCCGCAGCACTAAGTTTCCCAGATCGTTGGCTAGTTCGCCGTTGTAGGCCCGTTCGAATTTTTCCCAGGTAAAATCACCGTCTTCACCGGATGGAATGTGCCGCAGCAGATAGTAGCGGAAAGCATCGACGCCGTACTGGCTCACGACTTCGAACGGATCGACGCCGTTACCGGCAGTTTTGCTCATTTTCTTGCCGTCGACGTTGACAAAACCATGGACATAAAGCGTGGCCGGCAGTTCCAGCTTGGCTGACAGCAGCATGGCCGGCCAGATGGCGGCGTGAAATCTGAGAATGTCTTTACCGATGACTTGGACTTGGGCCGGCCAATAATGGGCGAAGTCGCCTCCCGGATAGCCCAGCACCGTCAGATAATTCATCAGGGCTTCAAACCAGACGTACATGACTTGAGTCTCGTCGCCTGGAACTCCTACGCCCCAGGGGAGTTTGTCTTTTGGCCGAGAAGCCGACAGATCTTGCAAGCCGTCTTCGATCAACGACAATATCTCATGCTTGCGAGTTTCGGGCACGATCCTCAGACGGTCGGTCTGGATGGCCTGTTTGATCTGATCGGTGTATTTGGATAAACGAAAAAAATAATTTTCTTCTGATAGTTTTTCGTAAGGCCGTTCGTGAATCGGGCAGCTGCCGCCATTTTCGTTGGCTTGGGCTTCGGTCACGAAAGCCTCGCAGCCGACGCAGTACAGGCCTTCATAGCGGCTTTTGTAGATATCGCCGGCTGCCACCAGGACTTCCCAAAAGGCCGTGGCGCCCTTTTTGTGCTCGGCGCTAGACGTGCGGATGAAACGGTCGTAGCTGATGTTTAAAATTTTATGAACGCTCATAAATTTTTCGGTAATTTCATCGACAAAAGCTTGTGGTGTCTTGTTTAGCTCTAGGGCTTTTTGGTAGTTTTTGCTGCCGTGCTCATCGGCGCCGTGTTGGAGCAGCACGTCATAGCCCTGCGCGCGCTGGTAGCGAGCCAAGCAGTCAGTCTGGATAAATTCCAATGCATGGCCAATATGCGCCGGCGCATTGGTATACGGGATGGCACATGTAATAAAAAATGGCTTTTTAGCAGTATCGGTAATACTTACCACTTTCTAGATCAGATATCGTTAGTTGGAGGTTTTAGTAAATCCTCGGCCGCGATTTCCCCTTCCGGCGGTGCCTCATCGAGCCGAGGCACGGATTGGGTTTTTTTACCTGATCTACGCCATTTTATCATTGCCAAGATGATCAATGCCAAAGTTGCGACTTCAATGCCGACTGCCCACCAGCTCAAACTCGTTGGTCCGGTTGCCAAAACTTCGCCGATACCGTCGCTGCCGCCGCGTCCAAACTGAACTTCGCCGCGACTAGTGGCATTACTGCCAAGAGCCAGGCTCAAAGTGCGGGATTTTTGTAACGGCACTAGCGAGCCAAGCACCTTGGTTATTCCTGGACCACTGGCTACACTGCCATCTAAAACATTACCTGGAGGCATGATTACTTCGGCCCTTGCCAAGCTAACAAGCGGCAGTAGCGGATATTTGACCAGTTTGACAGAAGTCTTTGAATAATCAGCTAGGGGCAAATTTTCTGCCTTGTATTCCAATTTCAAACCATCGCCAGTCGGTAGCCCAGGACTGCTAACCTGACTAGTGATTGCAGTAGCTAGTCTGAGCCAGTCGACTTGACCAAATTGCTGGCTCAACGGGTCGACGCTCATCCAGCCTATTCCGGGCACAAAAGCCTCCACCCAGCTGGAATTCGTGGAATCTGTGGATAACTGGCCTGAACTGACAAATGTCACGCCGTGAATTACCCGGGCCGGCACGCCTTGGCCGGTAATTTTGCTGGTCAAATCGGCTACCAATTTGTCACGTTCGGCTTTAGTGGCAACCTTGGCAAGTTCTGTGACGCTGTCGTCATAGGCTGTTTTGACAAGATTGACGACGGCTTGGTTGGCGTCACCGGCGTCGGTAGCGTAGTCACGCAGCAGTTGTGGCACGTCGGCTACTGTACGGGTGTTTAAGGTGTTGTAATTGACGGTTTTGAGACTTATCAGTGCTTCAGCTGAGATGTCGACAGACTTTTTGGGAGCTAGCCGGTATTCAACCCTGATGTTGCCGTCACGATCAACGCCCATGTGGCTGGGCTTGGGGCTCAGATTCTCGAGGTAGACGGTTTGTTGATTAGTGTCTGGTGGCAGTACCAAGCTGACGGTCTTCCACCACCAACTGCCGTTGGAAAGTTTTTGGTTGATTTTTAGCTTGGCAGTGGTAGCGCTACCAAGAATCAATTTAATCTGTGGTACACCGGACCCGCTTGGCAAGAATTGGTAAATCTGGTGACCGCTGCCGATTGAGGTTTCATTGGACGGACCGGCAAAGCTGAGAGCCAGCCCCCGCGAGGTCGGCAAGTCTACGGTTACCCGTTTGATGGCAATGTTGGTTTGAGCTGGCAAGACAAAGACGGAGCTATTTGCGAATTCGCCGAACACGTGATCGGTATCGTAGCTCAACTCTAAAATTGTAAGTTTGGTGACCGTAAAGTCGAAGGTTGTTTGTGATAATTTGCCGCCCAAGTGGTCAATCTCGCTGGTTTGAGCGGTAACCGGCAAGCTGGTTTGGCCGCTGTCGGCGGTCAATTTGGCATTTTGGACTTCGCCGTGGGGAAAACTCAAGCTCAAAGCACCAGTGGCGTTAGGTGAAATGGTGTGGACGACTCTGGTGGTCCGGCCAGTCTCAGCCACAGTGTAGCGACTGAAAATAGTTAGTTCGGCGGGCGGGGCTGCCGTGGCCGGTAATGCTAGAACGACAACCGCTAATAGCGCCAAAAACAGATGTTTAATAAATCTTTTCATTCTGCTTATGATATCAGTTGGCAGGCTTGGGCGGTAGTGAAACGACAGTCATAAATCGGCCGCATTCCCCATGTTCATCTTTGTCTCGTCGAAATGAGAAGAAATTTTGGTCTTCAATTGTACAAACGCCGCAATCGTCGATCTCGAGCACTCCGGAGTCTTTTAATTGGTCGTGTATTTTAGCCCGAACATCTAGAAATAGTTGGTCGCCTTTTTGGGTGATGTATTTGCCCTCAAATAATTGCCGGGCCTCTGGCCCAAATTCATAACATTTTCCACAGGCCATCGGACCAAGTGATGCCAAGAGTTGATCAGGCTGGAATCCGGAGGAAATAAATTTCTGGACTACTTTTTCGACAATATTCAGTCGGGTTGGCTGCCAGCCGGAGTGAACTAATGCCAATATTTTGGCATTTTTGTCGGAAATAATGATCGTCCCGCAGTCCGCAATGCCTTGAGCCAAGACTACTTTCGAATCCGTGCTAAAAACTGCATCAGCCGAAAAGTAATCTTGTTGCGTACTTGGTTTTTCTTTTTCAACATCCAAAATTTTATCTTTGAATTCATGTCGAATAAAAACCATATTTTCACTTTTGAGACCAAGAGCTGCCAGAGCTAATTCTCGATTGGCGGCAACATTTTCCTGTGGATCGCTCATACCGTGTTTTATGTTTAGGCTCTCAAACGAGCCCTTGCTGAGACCGCCTTGACGGCTGAACCAGCCGTGTTTTACGCCGATACTACTTAATTGATCGGATTCAAGCCACTCGATTTTGCCAGATTTGCGCCAAATCATGCCACTCCTTCAAACTTAACTCTTGAGCCCGTCGGGCGGGGTCGATGCCGGCTTTACCCAACATTTCTTCGATGGCCTCAGTTTTCATGCCTAATCCGCCGGCCAGCGAGGACCGCAGTTTCTTGCGTTTTTCCGAAAAACCGGCTTTGACCACTCTGAAAAAATTGTCTTTGTTGAGATGTGGAAATAGAGCTTTTTTATGTCTGGCAATATTTATGATTTGTGAATCCACTTTGGGCGGCGGCGTAAAGGCGCTTGCCGGTACAACCTCGCCTAGCTGCACTTTGCCAAAGAGCTGAACTACGACCGCAATTATTGATAACTGTCCGGGCTTAGCAGCCAGCCGCTGGGCTACTTCTTTTTGAATAATTAAGGTTATTTGCTGGGGTGGGTTGGCGGAATCGGTCAGCATCCGAAGCAATTTGCCTGTCAAATAATAGGGGATATTAGCGACGACTTTATAGCCAGCCGGCAATCTAGTTAGGTCAAATTTTAAAATATCGCCCTTTACTATTTCTAAACGCTGGGCATATGGTTTAAACATCTGTCTGCGTTCGGCTAGAAGCTGGGCGTAAAGCTTTTCATCCAATTCAACGGCGGTAACTTCAGCGCTGGCTGCCAGGAGTTGTTCCGTCAGGCTGCCTAGACCTGGCCCGATTTCTAAGACATGGTCGCCAGCCTCTAACTCTGCTGTGTCTACAACTTCAGCCAAATAATTCACATCATAAAGCCAGTGCTGCCCTAAGCTCGGCTTGCGCATAACTCCCTACTCCCCCGACCGACTAATCTCGGCTACAAACTGTTTTTCTTCTTTCGATGTATCTTTGGATACCCCTCTTTCAGATAAAACAGTTTTCGCTCGAGATGATTCAATCTTGGAAATAGCGATTACGCGCAAGCCGAGCAAACTTTTATCAGCCTTCATTTACCGCCAGCCAGTCCAGCGCCCTGTCGATCAACTCGTATTCGAATTTTGGCGAATCTTTCAGATTTTTCCGAGCTTCAGGCTCCGAGCACCATCTTTTGCCGTCATGTTCAGTGTCAATAGATTGCCCTGTGTCAGACACATACTTGCATAAAAAATAATGGCTGGTTTTGTCGATCTCATAGCCTCTCAACTCGGGTGGAGTAACACTATGGAGCGCGCCAAGATAAGTCATTATCTCGACATTAACAGCTGCTTCTTCAGATATCTCAGAAAGCGCAGTTTCTTCCAGAGTCTCACCATCTTCAAGTACTCCTTTTGGCAGATGCCATTTGAAAATCGGATCATTTTCCCTATAAAGCAGTAGAAATTCTATTTGCGGAAATTTGCCGCGATAAACCAGCCCGCCACTGGCTACTGAATATGGCCAACCGGCTTTAGCGTAATATTTCATAGATCCAGGAGTGGAAGGCCGATATTTTTGTCGAGAGAGCGAGTAAGTTTTACGCCTAGTGTCTGGATAAATATTTCGACAGTTCCACCAGTAGTAGCCTCTCTTAAGTGTCCACCATAAGCTTTGTTGCGAGTATCTGTAACTGTGGCGTGAAGATGCAGAATCACTTCGTCACCAATTTGTGAAATGTTGCCGGTTAGATTGGTCAGTTCGACGACGTTTTTGACGTGCCGCCAGACGTATTTTTGGCGTTTGAGGTGGTAGTAGCCGACTTGAACTGAGGTAACTCCGCCCAGTCCCGTGATCCACCCGCCGCTGATTTTGGACTTTTTGCAAAAATCGCCAACTGTTGATACTAGTTCTTCGCCCTTTTCTAATCGCAGCAAAAATCCGCTATCAATTTTTTTAGATCTCATGCCGAAATTATATCAGTTGTTAGAATGGAAATTTTGGCAAAGACAGGATTTTAGAACATCCGGGATGTTGCGACCAAAAACCCCCGCTGCTAGCCCGGGCATTGTTTAGCACAAAAGCATCCTGGATATCTGGGGGAGCTTTATATGGTGAGACTTCATACCATTCCATCTTATTCATGCGCTGTGCAGTACGATTCCATGTAGGAATCATGAATTGGTAGGCGCCATAATAGCCATTGCCTGTGTTGGCCTGATAATTGCCACGTGTTTCACATTCCCGCAAGGCCCGCAAAATCTGTTCGTTGGAAGAGTAGGTTGGCACGATTAAACCGCCTTTGATGACGATCTCAGCGACCGGTTGGGAAATAGTTGTCTTGGAAATTATCACTCTTGAAACTTCGGTGCCGTCATGGCGGGTGATCTCGTAGCTGGTTATAACTGAGCCGGGCTGACCGGCTTGCTCAATCTTACGCTCACCATATGGCAAACTGTAGTCGACCACGAAGCGGGTAGGGAATGGAATAGTGATCTCCTCAGCGACTACCTCACGGCCGACTCTGACAATACCGATTTCCAGATTAGCTGTGATTGATTGATCCATTGGCTGGTTGACAATGTCGGCTTCGCCCAAGGTGATGTTATTTTCTTTCAAAAATTCGCCGACAGTTGACTTGTGGGTTCGCATGACTAGCTTGTGGCCATCGAGTTGTAGATTGACCGGAGTCGCCCGGTTGACTATCAGTTTGTGGCCGACGAAGCTCTCGCCGGCAATGTCTTGGTTGAGTTCGATGAAAATATTGTCCTCGGGAAATAGCTCTAGTCCGGCTGAACGAGCCACGGCGTGTGGCGAACGAAATGGAGAATTGATCACAAACCTTTTGTCGCCGTCGACGATCATATATGGCCTGGCCCGATAAACATTTACGTGCATCCCCTCAACCACCTGGCTGTTAGCAGCTGGCTCAATACGATCAATGTCGTTGACTTCGATTTTTTGCTCTTTGAGCAAATCGCTAACGGTTGCCGAATTGGTAGCCACCACGCTCGCTGCTCCATCGACGTAAACCTGGACGAGATGCGAATCGCTAGCCAGAGATACTTTCGAAGAACTGGCAACGATCAGCAGTACTATCAAAAGGGCTGGCAGCCAACCCATCAACCTGCCCAAAATTGAATGCTTAGAGATATTCACGTTCTCTTATTGTACCGCACCCTAGTTCTATTCACCGTTAACCATACATTTGCAATTAAGCGTACTCCATGGGAAATGACGAATAGAGAACGTGTGGTGAACGGCGAATGGCAAATGGAAAATGCGGTCTTAGACTCGAGGAGTTTGGCGAGTTTTATAACAAAGTCTTAGGGCTGGCCGGACGCTGGGCGAAAGATCTCTTGGCAGCAGATCGACTGGAAACCAACAGTGGTCAATAATTTCGAAATTTTGTTTTTTAACGACTGGTTTGCGGGCAAGCTTGACCAAAAATATATCTAGTCGGTGTATCAGCCCGGCGCTGCGCTGGTTGATCTGTCCGACGGGAAGGGGTTTGGTTATTTTTATGCTCAGTTCTTCCTTGATCTCACGGATCAAGGCACTAGCTGGTTTCTCGCCCTTGTGGATTCCTCCTCCTGGCAGGCTCCAACGTTGGTCGCTAAACCAATTGCGAACTAGCAAAATGTCGCCCTCAGCGATGATTATCCCCCGACAACGTTTGGTTTTGATCGGTAGAGTCCATAGAACCCATCCGGCTAGTTTGTAAGCAATTCGACCAAGCGAGTGTAGATATTTCATTTCTTGACCAGTGGAGCAAACGCTAGATTCAATGTTTTGCTACCTCGACCCTTAAATGTCACTGTGACGGTATCGCCTTCACGGTTGCTGACGATACCTTCGCCGAAAAACGGATGTTCGACTGAATCACCGGATTGAACCTCTGGAATATCAGCTGGGATCTGGCTGGCTGGCGTTTGATCCAGGGCAAGCGGTGAAGTCGAGGCTAGATCGGCAATGTCTGATAGAAAACGAGAAGGTATGCCGCTCTGAGTTGTGCCGTAAAGCAAACGGTTATTGGCATGTAGCAGAATTAGCTCCTCACGGGCTCGAGTCATGCCGACATAACAAAGCCGCCTTTCCTCTTCCATACCCTCCGGATCGCTCAAGGAGCGGGTGTGCGGGAAAATGCCTTCTTCCATGCCGGTCATAAAGACCACCGGAAATTCCAAACCTTTGGCGGCATGCAGGGTCATCAAACTAATCGCATCAGCTCGGGAATCCCATTGGTCTATATCCGAAACCAAGGCTACTTCTTCCAAAAAGCCGCTCAGCCCGGCGTGGTCATATTCGCTGGCTACTGATATTAGTTCGCGGACGTTTTCGATCCGCTCCTCAGCCCGCGGCGTACCATCGTCGAGGTAATCGATAAAGCCGATACCTTCGATCAGATCGGTTACCACTTGACTGAGGCGGCGCTCGTTTTGGAGCTCACCGGAAAAGCGTTTCAGCAAATTGCCAGTTTTGACCAAATTAGTTTTGGCTTTTTGTGACAATTTAGGAATGCTCGGCGCAGCCTGGGCTAGGTTGGCAATCAGATCGGCCGGATCGAGCTCGGCCAGCAAACGTTGTTCAGTGACTGGTCCAATACCTCTTGGTGGCACTGACAGTAAACGTTTGAAAGCCACCATGTCTGAGGGCTGGTGGAGAATTCGCAGATAGCTCAAAATATCGCGGATTTCCTGGCGGTCGTAAAACCTAGTGCCACCGACGATTCGATAAGGTATGGCATAACGGACCAAAACGTCTTCCAGCGCCCGAGATTGGGCATTGGTGCGGTAGAGCAAAGCAAAATCCCGCCAGGTCCTGGCTTTAATATCCACACTTGAGCGAATTTTTTGGGCTATCAACTCGGCTTCCTGTCGCTCATTGGCAACTGATAGAATCTGTACTGGCTGACCGCTGCCCTGGGCAGTCCACAGTTTTTTGTCGGAACGCTGTTGATTTTTGGAAATTATTTGATGGGCTGCCTCGAGGATGGCCTTGGTTGAACGATAGTTTTGCTCGAGTTTTATGATCATCGCTCCCGGCCAGTCTTGTTCAAAATTCAGGATATTGCGATAATCGGCGCCGCGCCAGGAATAAATCGACTGCCAATCATCGCCGACAACGCAAATATTGCCGTGGCGTGAGGACAACAGCTTTGTCATTTCGTACTGGGCGGTGTTGGTATCTTGGTATTCGTCGACTAAAACGTACTCGAAACGGCCAGCCCACATCTCGAGAGCTTCGGGGTTAGTGCGCAGCAGTTGGACGGTTTTCATAATCAAATCGTCAAAATCCAAGGCATTGGACTCGGTCAAAATTTTTTGATAGATCGGGTAGAGTTCGCTGGCTTTTCGCTGCATCGGCGTAGTAGCAAAGCGGGGGTAATTTTTGTCATCGATCAGTTCATTCTTGGCTGAACTAATCAGGCTCAAGACGGCGCGAGGTGGCGTGACTTTGTCGTCAATTTTGAGTTGCTCGAAGGCTGACTTCATGACGGAGAGTTGGTCGGCGGCGTCATAGATCACAAATGTCGGCTTGAGGCCGATGGCGGCTCCGCTGGCTCGCAAAATCCTCACCGACAGGCTATGAAAGGTTCCCAGATATGGCAGATTTTGGCCGGTCGAATCCAACACCCTCTGGCGCATCTCACCGGCGGCTTTGTTGGTGAAAGTTACGGCGCAAATCGCCAATGGTGAGACATTCTTTTGCAAAACCAGATGGGCAATTCGTTCGGTCAGAGTTTTGGTCTTGCCGCTGCCGGCGCCAGCCAGGATTAGCAGAGGTCCAGCTCCGTACTCAACCGCCCGGCGTTGCTCGGGATTAAGATCAGTTAACAAATCAGACATTTATCTATTGTAACTGTTGGTAGCCGACTAGGATATTGGGATGAGGATATTTATCAGATCAGGGTTGAAATAGGCCATGACAACCACCCCACCGATCGCACCAAACACCAAAAGCAATATTAACCAGTAGACAATGCCGTGTGAACGTTTTAGTTTACCCAGCGGAATCGAGTATTGTTTTTTCAAAGCGTCCAGATCCGGTAAGTTGTCTGGACCAACGGTCGCTATTTTAGAAGTAGTTGGCTCAGCGGCTGGAGTGGGCGTGGGTGTAGCTGGGGTTTGGGGCGGAGTAGTGGCAGGTTTCGGTTCAGCTGCAGCTGGGCTGGGCGTTGGCGTGGCGGAAGTAGGTTTAACGACAGCCGACTTGACTGGAATGTTATCAGTTTTTTCGACAGCCGGAGTGACAGCGTCTTCGGAATCTTTTTCATCTTTTTTCTCAACTAATATAGTGCGCCTCTTGATGTTAATGTCGCCACCCATTATTTTATCTTCTCACTGGCCCGGACTATACCGGCAAATTGTTCATAATTGAGGCTATCACCACCTACCAACAGTCCATCAACGCCTTTAATCCTAAGATAGCCGGTGGCAATACTTAAATGAGCACTGCCACCGTAGAGCACCTGGACTTGGTCAGCGGTTTTACCATCATGCAAATGTTGGACTGTGTTTCGGACGATCTCAACGGCTTTGGTGACTTCTTCGGGGGTAGGCAAGATATGTTTGTCAAAATCACTACCATTGCTGACAGCCCAAGCTGGTTCGTAAGTAATCACCGAATCAGCCACGTCTTCAGCCGTCAACAGATTCAGCCCACTGACGATTTGGTCTCTTATCACTAGCTCGGTCTCACGGTTATGACGTTCGACTAGTGTTTCTCCGACACATAGGATCGGCCGGATACCATGTCTCAGACAAGCCGAAACTTTGAGCGCGATTTCGCTATCCGGCTCGCCAAAAAGTGTTCGCCGCTCGGAGTGGCCGATGATGGCATAATCCACCAGATCCCGAATCATCGCGGCCGAGATTTCACCTGTCACCGCCCCTTCATCCTTGTGATACAGATTCTGAACACCGAGTTTGAATTTCTTGCGATTGAGTTCCATGACCAAGGGCTGCAAAGCGATATATGAAGGACAAAGAACAATATCGGTGCGAGCCGGTTCGGCAATCGCTTTGTCCAGCCGGTGGTGCAATAAGCTGGCTTCGGCGACCGTCAGGTGCATTTTCCAGTTGCCGACAATCAGATGTTTTTTGTTAGCCATAAACTGCCTGCAATTATAACACTTAAGCTTTATCTGGGAGGGCTTCGACAGCTTCTAGTTTTTTACCAGCCATTAGCTCCAGGGCGACTCCGCCGCCGGTTGATACGAGAGTAAATTTGTCAGCCATACCGATGTGATGAATAAAGCCAGAGGTATCACCCCCTCCTATTATTATGGTAGCTTTTCTAGCAGCTAGCTCTAGGGCGAATTGTTGGCTGCCGACGGCAAATTGGGGCAGTTCGGTCATACCCAAGGTACCATTCCAGATGATAGTCTTGGCATCTTTGATGGCATTTTCAAATTTAGCCAGACTTTCCGGACCAATATCCAGGATTAGTTCAGTGGGTTTGACTGCCCCCATATAGACGATCCTGCGCGGCTCTTCGGGTGTCAATGTGCTTCCGACAACCGTATCGATATCTGGCAAGAAAATCTCGACTTTTTTGTCACCTGCTGACTCCATAATTCGTTGGGCCACATCGATATCGTCAGGTTCAAACTTGCTTTTACCTATCGCCAATCCCTTGGCAGCCAGAAAAGTGTTGGCCATGGCCCCGCCGACCAGCAAGCGGTCGACCTTGCTCATCAGATTGTCTATTAGCTCGATTTTGTCAGATATCTTGGCTCCGCCGAGAACAGCCACAAACGGATGGTCGGGGTCGTCTATTGCGGTCGTTATGGCCGTAATTTCTGATTCCAACAATAAACCAGCTACCGATGGTAAGATTTTGGTAATCGCCACTAGAGAAGCACCGGGATGATGAACCACGCCAAAAGCGTCATCGACATATACATCGCCATTTTTGGCTAGTTTGGCGGCAAAATCACTGTCGTTAGCCTCTTCCTCTGGATAAAAACGGACATTCTCGAGCAATGATATTTCGGCATTCGGATCAGTCGGTTTTAAACAATCATCAACAAATTCGACTGATTTTTTTAACTCCTTGCTCAGGGCTGTCACAACGTTGCGCAGGCTAAATTTCAAATCTTTTTTACCCTCCGGACGCCCCAGGTGGCTCATCAACACTAACCGACACCCTTTATCTAGTAGATAGTTTAGGGTCGGCAGGCTGGCTTTTATCCTCAGATTGTCGAGAATTTCGCCATTGTTGCCTAGTGGCACGTTATAGTCGACACGGACTAAAACCCGCTTACCGGCAATATCAATATCTTTGATTGTTTGCTTGTTGAAGGCCATTTAGAATATCTAAGTCTTTGGGCGCTTTGGTTTTTTGGTCTCTTTGCGACCTCTGTCTTTGGCCATATTCCCCTCCTAATTGCTGTTGTTGAAAGCGAATCTATTTCGCTTATTCTTCTGACTCTACTGTAACAATCTGATTGATCAGATACAACAGGTGGTTTAAGTCGAGCTTTGACGTGGTGATCCCAAGGAGAATCGAACTCCTATTGCCAGGATGAAAACCTGGTGTCCTAACCATTAGACGATGGGACCTTGTTTGGCAATTTTACCATGTGTATATCTGTTGCTCAATCGGTGGATAGTGTGTATAAAGAGGGTAATTAAATGGAGGGTCAGACAATGGCCGATGATAAATCTGTAGGTACTGAAACTGTCAAAGCTAGTGTCAAGGGGCTCGAGGGGACGCTCAATGACATGTTAGTCAAAAATGCTCCATTTCAGTTGCCGGAAAATGCTCGCAAGTGGATCGCCACCTATGCTTGGATCTTTGAATTGCTATTTGTCATCTTGGGCGGCCTGGCTTTCTTTGCGTTACTAGGCGTCCTGGGTATTGTTAGCACGGTAGCCGCAATTCCAGCTACTTACGGCGGTTCCTATCTCCTCTTTGCTTGGTTGGCACTACTAGTTTTGGGCGCTGAAGTTGTAGTCGGAGCAATGGCCGTGCCAAAGCTCAAGGCTTTGAAAAAAGCCGGTTGGAATCTCAGCTACTATATGGCCCTTTTTAACTTCGCTTTCGGTGTTTTAAACGCCATAGCCAATGCCGCTTTATTTGGGATCGTTACTCAAGCCATTAGCTCGCTCATCGGCCTGTACGTCCTGTTCCAAGTTCGCTCCTACTTCAAATCCTAAATTGTAGATATTTGATTTCAGAATTTAGAATTTCTATTTGTTTCCAGGGCCGGTACCTGGAAACAGGAAGTATATGTTGTAATAGTTGTTTTTGAGGTTGTTTTTGGGCTAATGGGGGAATGGATACCGGAAAACGTACGGAAAATGGAAAATTGTAAATGGAAAATGGATTTACCAGTTCTAAACTTTTAGGACTGGTAAGTCGGACCATCTGGTGGTGTAGGCAGGGCTAACTTGGCTGCGTTTGGAGTGCCAGGCGATCTTGTCTTCAACCGCAAAACCTAAACTAGCCGGACCGAATTTATCCCTGATACCATCCAGGGCGTTCATGAGGTTTTCCCTTTTCACGAAATCTTCTTCGCTGTTTTCGTGTAGTAGTGACAACTGTTGGGCCTCAAGTCCTACCAGATCTGTTAAAACTAGGCCAGCCCTTCGGTAATCCAGGCCTTTTTTCAATGCCTGATCTGTTAAGTTTTGGGCAAATTCCATGATGATCCCAGTATCAGCTGTGGAATAGGGTAGCTGGCCTTTGGCGGAAAAGTATCTGGCCCTCTTGTGGGGACCGGCCTGCAGAAACACTTGGAGGCTTCTGGCGAGCTTTTTGTGGTGGCGCAATCTATAAGACGCCCGGACCACGAAATTGGCCACAGCAGCCTTGACGACGTTTACATCGGTGATCGGCTGGCCGAAACTGCGGGTGGCCGCTAGAGTCTGCTGAGGCGGTTCATTGTAAGTTACATTCCAACCGAAAATATCCTCGCCCCTGAGCTCCCGGATGACCCGCTCACCACTGATGCCAGCCAAACTCCGCATCCAGGCATCAGATAGCTTAGTGGCATCAGCCGCCGTTTGCACACCTATAGAATGTAATCTAGGACTTAATCGCCGGCCGAAACCCCAGACGTCCTCCACCGGCAAACTGTCAAGGACTGTCCTTGACATGGATAGATCGACTACACCGCCGCTGGCTGGTAGCCGTTTGGCCAACTGAGTGCCGGCTTTGGCTAGAGTCTTGCTGGGTCCGAGACCGATCGACACCGGCACGCCGGTCCAGCTTAGAATTTTTTGACGCAGATCGAGCGCCCAATCTGTTTTATTATCAATATGTAGATCCTTCAATCTGATAAACGCCTCGTCAACCGAATATGGCTCGATAGCCGCGCCAGTAGCTGACATAATCGACATGATCCGTTGGGAAATATCCCCATACAGGCTAAAATTGGCTGAAAACACCTCTGTTTTAGCGCTTTCTAGAATATCCCGGTATTTGAAAAATGGCGCGCCCATGGGAATACTCAGGGCTTTGGCCTCTGGTGATCTGGCTACCACGCAGCCGTCATTGTTGGACAATACGACTACCGGGCGGCCTTCTAGATCAGGCCGGAAAACCCGCTCACAAGAGACAAAAAAGCTATTACAATCTACCGCCGCATACATTCCAGACCTCCTTCTACCAATATTATTTTACTAGTTTCTAATTCCTAACTACTAATTTCTAGCTAGCGATTAGCTAGATTTGGTTTGAGTCCGTCGATTGAGCGCTTGTAATCCGAGTAATCACCTACATAGCTGCTATAACTAGGTCCGTCCTTGAAAACCTTTAGAACGTGTTGTGGAGCCAGCCAATCGGCCTTTTGGGCTCCAGTGAAGATCGAATAGGAGGAGTGTGGATAAGCTCCATAATCGATCGGCGTCAGATGGATGTAGCGGCTAACAGCGGTCAGATCGTCCTTATTTTTGATATTGGAAGCCCGGTAACGCCCGTGGAAGATATTTCCCCGGTGCTTGTGGCGCAGATTGAAGTACATAGCGTAACTAGTCAGAAGGGAGCGCATAAAGTCGATAGTGGCTTTTTCATCTTTTTGGTAGAGCAACAGATGTAAATGGTTCGACATCAGACAGTAAGCCACCAGATCGATCTGGTCCCGATAGTGCTTGTAGGCCCGCCGAGAAGGGTCACGCAGCTGCTTGCGGCCCAAATAGCGTTTCAAGATGTCGGTCAGAGCCACAAAATCCGTCTCATCTCGAAACAGATCCCCGCCGCCCAGCCCACGGCTATAGATGTGATAATAAGACTTCGGAGAGTAGTGCTTGACCACAAAGCGACTAGGCATAAGCGTATTATACACATTAGGGTCGTCCTTGTAGCTAAATTCATTGTCCGTTCACCGTTTACCATTCACCACACATTATCCATAAGCCGTTTGCCATGGAGAATGGATAACGGAAAACGCACGGAAAACGGTAAATGGCTAATGGCAAATGAACGATGCCTTAGGGCTGAGTGGTGCGGAGTTGGCGGATGACGGCGATAACTACGCCCCAAATAGCATCATCTTCGCCTTGAGGTTCGATCGGTTCAAACTCGGGATTTTCAGCTACCAGTAGGGCTTTGCCGTTTCTTTTCTCAAACCTTTTGAGCGTAAAAGCGCTGTCTATATATGCCACCACGATATCGCCGTGACCCGGTTCGAGTGATTTGTCGATCGCCACCAGGTCTCCGTCCAGTATGCCGGCTCCTTCCATTGACCGGCCTTCGACCCGCATATAAAAAGTCGCGGCTGGATGGCTGACGACTAAGCGATTTAGATCGAGCGGGGTATCGCTGGCATCAGCCGCTGGATTGGGAAAGCCGGCGTGGACCGGTGTCAAAACCAATTTAGACAATTTACTCATACAAACATATTAGTCCATCACGCCTCTTCCACTTAGCCATTGATGACAGGGTGTACATGAACGAGCGAATACTTTTAATCCGAGTGAGGCATAACCATAGTTACGTTGAATGAGGAGTAAAAGTTTGCAGCCGTTCAGGTACGAATTGGGGCGATGGAAAAGTGGAAGAGTCGTGATTATAGATAATGCACATGCTTGCAAACGTTAAAATATTGCTGCACAATCAGATGTAAAGACACAAACTAGTTGCATAAAGTAACTATTATTAACAAAAGTACTTGACATATTTACAATATTCTGGTAAATTGATGTTTAGTAAAGTTTAGGGAGAATTATACGTGAGTTTACGAGAAGGTGTTTCAAATTTTTATCATGACACACCAGACTCTTTAGATAAGAGTAGGATTGTTGTCTCTAGTGGTGTTGGCGCTGCAATAGTTGGTGGTGGCGTTTTTCTGGTTAGCCGATCCACTGGTTCTCCTGATTCTAAACGTGATATCCAAGGAGACCCCGCTGGTAATGGCGACCAAGAGGCCCCGCTTTCATTTGATGCCGGTGGCTGTGGTATATTCAAAACTAGCGCAGAAGCAATAGCTGCTTATGCCAGCTCAACTGATCCAGAAGCGGATTACCAAGAACTTCGTACGGAATTATTTACTAACCCAGCCAATGCAGATCTCGCCACCGAACGTGTTATTTGGATTGGTGAAAATGCCCCTGGTCAATTAAATGTACTAGCCAATCTAGACAAGATTGGAGCTACCAATGCCGAAATAATGCAAGGATGGGTTGATATAGGCTCAGTCGCTAAAACTACCGAGATAGTTGATCCGAATAACTGGGCATGTCCTCGGATTAAAAAAGAGAATCCTGGCGATTGGGTAATCGAAGACACCGATGCCAATGAGCTACCTTTGCCAGTCGGCGAACCAGTAATCGTGCTTCACTCAGATGACAAAGAGTTCACCGTCAGCTTCGATGACAATGGCAATGCTGTAGTCACCTATAAAAACGGTAAGCCAAATACGGTAATCCCAGCTTCAGAATTCGTGACTGTTCAAGTGGAATTTGCTGATGGCACTACTGGACCAGCTGTCCTGATGGCAAAATGGGCTTGTGACAATATGCAAACTCCTAACCGGCCCGACCAGCCTACTGAAACTACTGTTCCAGAAGGAACCACAACTATTCCTGAAGAAAGCACCAGTACGACCCGTACTCCTGGTACCAATCCTCCAGGCGAAATTACTACTACTGTACCGGCTCCAGAAGAGACCACTACGACCCGTACTCCTGGTACCAATCCTCCAGGCGAAATTACTACTACTGTACCGGCTCCGCCTGCTACTAATACGCCTCCTAACCCAACCACATCTACTACTGAGAAAGAAGCGAATCCAAGTACAACTCAAACTACTGCTCAAGGCACTTCCTCGACATCCACTACAGCTCCCCAGACAGACTGTACTGCTGAATATTGTGCGACTGCCGCAGCCGCTGAGGCTCCTGCTGAACAACAGTCCTTCGATCCGATATTTGGTATAGCCTTGGCCGGAGCAACTTTGCTTGCCGGAGCAAGGAAAAAGTATGAGAACAGAATCCGTAAGAACAATGGCAAGAAAGTCTAAAGGAGAATCAAGATGACACGATCAATTACCAACTATTTCAAGCATCTTTCCAAGCAACTAAGAACTGTGTTAGTCGGCCTATTAGTACTAGGATTGCCAGCAATCGTATTTGCTTACGGTTCAGCTAGCCCACTGCCTACTTACACATGGCCTGGTGAACAGGGTGCCACTACCGGACCCGAGTTTAACAACTTCGTTAACGCTCCCGGCTACGGTGATGAACGCAACTTTGTGCGAATTTCCAAAGCTGTAGATGACAATCCTGTAGATGATGTCTACCAAGAAGACCAATTAGCAGAAGCTGGCCAAGAATACTGGGTGCGTGTATATGTACACAACACTGCACTACCTGGATTAAACACCACTGACACTGACGGAAACGGTGTCGGCGACGGTGTTGCTCTAAATACCAATGTCCGACTGGACTTTGACGATGGCAACGCTAACGGCCACGACCTGCAAGCTCACTTGTGGGCAGCTGGTGGCAGCGATGGCAAGAACAAAGCCGTAGAGATTTGGGATGAATCCCAACTAAAGAATGACAATATGGTCTTTGGAATAGAATATGTTCCAGGCTCGGCTAAGGCTTTGACTGCCAAGCAAAATACTACTTTGCAAACACTGTCTGACAACATTGTCGGATCTGGTACAAAGCTGGGACAGGACCAAAATGGTACTATCAACCCTAGCGGTGAATTTCCCGGTTGTTTCGAGTTTGCAACCCGAGTTTACGTCAAGGTTAAGGTCGTAGCAGCCAATGTCGATCTGAACAAGAAAGTTACCATCTCTAACAATAGTGACGGCAGCGAAGACTGGAAGGGTGAATTCAAGGAAGACTTGACCACTTCACCTGACGAGACTCTGACCTGGAGAATTGACTACAAAAACAGCGGTACAGACGTTGCTAATGACATCACGATTCGCGACCAAATGCCAGCAGGACTGAATTTGGTTCCAAACAGCATCCGTTGGTGGGACAATGCCAACCCTGGCACCAAGCAAAATGATACTGCTCTAGGCGCCGGCGGCATGAATGTCGGCAACTACGCTCCAAATGGCAACGGCTTTGTAACCTTCCGAACAACCATTGATCCAGAAGGACCATGTGAGTTCAAGAACGTAGCATTTGTGCGAGCCAAGGATGTAACTGAAAAATCAGATGATGCCAAGGTGTTCATCGACAAAAACGGTGACCAGCCAGGTAATGGCTGTGACCAAGCGGTCAGCTTTACTTGCGACGGCCTGACGGCCAGCAAAATAGGCGACTTGTCGTACAAGTTTACCGCTACTCCAAAGCTCAGCCCAGGTGTGACTGCCAAACAATACATCTTCACTTTTAGCGACGGCCAAACTGCAACTGTTGATACCAACGTGATCAACCACACCTACCCAGCCGCCGGTAATCTAAAAGCCAGCGTAAAGATCGTTACTTCGGAAGGCACAACCCAAAACTTGTGTGAAGTCAGCATTCCTACGACTCCGACCACCCTGCCAAGAACTGGTCCGGGAGCTGCCATGAGTGCCTTCGTCGGTACCAGCGCATTGGGCGCCACCATCGGAAATTGGTTCCGCTCAAAGCGAGCACTGAAAAGCGCTTTACTCAAATAAATAAAAAATAAAACTTATAAAGTCCCGCCCACAAAGAGCGGGACTTTTTGATTCACCTTTTTTGCGTGAGGAGCACTCCTCACGCAAGCTTCCTACTTCCTACACCTTACTGGCTACTTACACTACTCGGTGGCATTTTCCCGACGATAGCTAGAGCGAAGCGAAAGCCAAAAGTCGAGCCTTTGCCTAGCTGGCTCTCAAAAATGATCGTGCCATTTTGCGAGGCGATGACTTTTTTAGCCATAAATAGGCCCAGGCCGGTGCCGTCAGGCCGTTGCTCGCGGGCATTGTCGGCTCGGTAGAATTTGGCAAACAGTTTCTTCTTGTCAGCCTCGGACACGCCGATGCCATTGTCGACCACCCGGAATTCGATGGCGTCAGGTGTCCGTTCCAGCTGGACCCGCACCGTGCCGCCTGATGGCGTGTAGTACAGGGCATTGTCGATAAAGTTCATCATTACCTGGCGGGTTTTGTTCTCATCGAGATAGACCGTCGGGAATTCCTTTGGCAGCTCGGCGACCAACTGGACATTGCGGGTTGCGGCCGTTTGCTGCAATTGGGCAATTTCTGAGGTCACAACGCTGAGCAGATTTACTGGTGCTGATTCGATAACGAATTTGCCGGTATTTATCCTGGACACATTGAGTAGATCAGTAATCAAAAAAACCATCCGTTGGGCGGAAAAATAGGCCAGGTCCAACAAGTTATGTTGCTGCTCGCCGAGTTTGCCAGCGTCGCCGTCGAGCATCATTGAGATATAGCCTTTAACTGTGGTCAGTGGTGTCCGCAGCTGGTGGCTGGCCATCGAGATAAATTCGTCTTTGGCTTTGTCCAGTTCTTTGAGTTTTTTATTTTTGACGCGCAGCTCAGCGCTGGCTTCGACGACTTGTTCGTAGAGTTGTTTGCTGTCGATGGCAATGCCGATGACATTGACCAGCCGTTCAAGTAAAGTTTTTTTGAAATCTGATAGATCCTCTTTAGTCTGTGGGCTGTGGATGATAAATAAGCCGATCGGTTGGCGCCGGGCAATCAATGGCATCAAAAAGACCGTGCCTGCCCCATCCGAAGTAACATGATCAGGCTCTTGTGGGAAAATTTCAGACAGGCTCTTGTATTCAGTGTTCTTGAGTTCTTTGGCGCAGTCATGCAGTTTGCCATAGGTCAGCAGCCTTAGCGGCCGAGACGGCACTTTACCTAAATCATCTTTGTCGCCGGCTCGGCCGTAAAAATTGATGGTGCCATTGGATTTGTCGATTAAGCCGATCAAAGCGCTGCTAAAATCTGTGCCTTCAATGATAGCCTCAGCGATCCTGTTCATGACATCGCTGGTATCATTTTCCGGACTGATGACGATATCATCGATCCGCCGCAGCAGAGACAATGTCTTGTTGCGCTCGTTGAGCTCGAGGTTCTTTTTGTACATCTCCTGGGTGATATGAGAGATGTCGTTGGTGTTTTGGGCAGCTATACCTACCCTTCTAGTTCGAAGCATAAGGATAGTATAAATGCTTTATTCGTTTTCCATCGTCTATTTTCCATTTTCCATACGTTTTCCATCTGCCATTTCCCATGGCAAAAGGTTAACGGTTAATGTACGGCTAATGGTGAATAGTTAACGGATAACGGCTGAAGTTTTACTTCAGCAACGCTGGGACTTTTTCAGATGGCAGGCTGCTGAGAATGCTAGCCACAGCGTCTTTGCAGACTTCGACAGAGGTTTGGCCAAACAGCGCCTGGTATTTCTTGACCAAATTGTTTACTACTTCAGATGAATCACCATCGATGGTCACATCGTGCTTGTTCTTATCCCAGGTGATCTTGAGACCACTGACTTGCCTAGCCTGCTCCAAAGCCACCGGCCCAATAATCGCCTCCTGCTCCTCAATAATCTTCGTCGCTATATTAGATATATCACTCATGTCACGCAGCCAAATCTACCTTAGAAACTTTTGGTTTAGTTGCAAAACCTAAAATACCAAAAGTCATAAAGAAATTACCGCTTGCCAACAATAGATCCCCCCAGTTGCCGTTGTAAAATGTCCCAGCAGTTGTGGTATATGAAAAACTAAAATCACCGAAATACATCATTGCCAAACCAAACAAAATACAACCAATAGCACCTCGATAAATTCCACCTAGATATTTTCGTGTTAGCGCAAATACAACAAGTGCAAAAGTAAGGGCAAGAAAATCACCAAGTGGGTATGCAATATCCAGTATCACTTTTAGAGAAGTCTCACCTTCGGGAACAAGGACTCCACCACGCGCTATGTTAACTAGCACATGGTAGGAAACAATAGATAGGGCTATGGGCACAACATATGCAAGTACCTTGGCCCAAGTATGATTTTTAAAGGCTATCATCGCTCCACTAGCTTTTGCTAAGTAATATGTGCCAATTATCCAGAAAAATATACTTGGAGCAAAACCGATGTCAGCTATAGAGGGGTATGGTGCTGGCTCGCCAACAAAAAAATTGTAATAAGACCAAATATTTTCACCAAACCCCCACATAAACAATCCCAACGAGAAGAAGAAGATCGCTTTTCCAAGCACACTCTTTAGGCCGCCCCAGATGTTTGATTTAAGCATGCCGATCAAACCACCAAAAAACGGAATCAGACCAAATAGAAATGAATACCAGAAATTAATAGTGCTAGCATTTTCACCGGTGAAACCACGCACTTGTATGTATGCCCAAAGTGTCAGTATAAAAACAAAGAAAACTGCAAAAAATTTCTGAAATCCGTTTGTTTTCATGATATTAAAACATAAGCCTTTTCGTTACATTATGCTTTTAGCGAACACTTGTCAACCTAGATAAAGTTCTGGTTTGGGAAATCCATTAAAGGGACTTGACATGGTTATTGTATATGCACCGGCATTTTCAAATATCAATCTGTCGCCAACTTTTATAGAAGATGGCAGACTAATGTCACGAGTAATTATATCTATGCTGTCTCCAGTAGGACCGGATAGTACATATGGGCTCAATTCGGTGTCCTTTCTGGCTTTCCTTGTGGTATGCACTTCATATTGCGTCGTACCTTGATGTATCATTGCTTCATAAAGGCAGTTGTATACTCCGCCATCCAAAACTAACCAATCTTTACCACGTCTTGTGGTTCTTGATATAACTTCTGATACCATTACTGTGGAGGTGGCAACTATGCCACGTCCGGGTTCCATGATAATTTTGGGCATATAAGGAAGTAAGTGGATAGTGTTATGTATATGCTCAACAATGTCGCTAAGATGGGGTACCTGCTTGTGGTTATTGTATGTTACGGGAAAACCACCACCGATGTTGATTATTTCTAACTCTAAACCTGACTTCTGAAGCTTTTCAATAATTGGCTTAAGACTTAAGATGGCATCTGACCAATGTTCTACGTGTATTGCTTGAGAACCGACATGAAAACTTATGCCATATGGTGTCAGACCACGTTTTCTTGCATACAGCAGCAAATCAACAATATTTTCCAGGGGAGAGCCAAATCTTTCTGAAAAAGCGAATACACTATCCGAATCATTAACCTGAGCTCTGACAAAAATTTTCGCTCCAGCCGCATTGCTTGCAATTTTTTCAATTTCTTCTTTTGAATCAGCGGCCATACGATTGACTCCGCTTTTCATAGCAAGTCTAATGTGGTTCGCTGGTTTGACAGAGGTTCCGTATATTATTTTTCCTGGTTTTACTCCGAGATCTAAAAGTAATTTAATTTCAAAAAAAGATGCAGCTTCAAAACCACAACCAAGTTTTTTTAGGTACTCAAGTATTTTTATATCAGAATTGGCTTTGATAGCATAGTAAACCTCTTCATTGTCAAATAGGTGGGTAAAGCTTTCATAGTTATTTTTTAAGATACTCTTACTGGTATAGAAAAAGGGTGTCTTATATTTAAGATCACGTGCTTGTTCGATGATTTCTAGCTTGTTTGGTACCATTTTTGTTTTTTTCTTTCTCGGTAACTATATCAAGGAAATCAAAACCACACCAACTATAACCGTCATAACTCCAAATAGCTGAAGCTTTGTGATTTTCTCTTTTAAGAAATAATGTGCCAGTATTATGGTAGGAACAGAGAAGGCAGCACTTAGCACAGCTACAATGCTTAAATGCGAGGTAAGGCTATACCCAATACTAATACCTACATAGGCAATGACTTCGGAAAAGCCTATTAAAAAAAAATACTTCCAAATACCGCTCTTGGTAATCTTTAGTTTTGCATTAGTCATCAAGCAAATAACAAGTATCGTTATGGACATAAATACGTACATAAAAGCCGCATATATTAGCCAGTCTTTGTTGGCAACAAAGCGCCCCCAAGAAATTGTCCAAATTGTGGCCAAAACCACTGCCACAAGGATGTCCTTTATTCCTTGGATCTGAAGGAATTTTACTCTTCTTAGCTCAATAGATTCTTCGTCAATATTTATCAACATAATCCCCAGAAAAACCAATGCTAATACAAACAAAACTGAGAGTCCGACTGCTTCGCCAAAAATAAACACGGACAATATTACGACAAATGCGGAATAGGATGAGAATACCGGATTCAACAGGGAAAGTTTTCCTTTACCGAAGCCTCTGTAGACAAAAAAGTAGACCATCGCTTGTAGCGCGCCAAAAAATAACAGCATTAGCATTTCAGAATAGTTGTCGGGTATACCTGTTAATTCACCTTTAGAAAGTACCCGGGTTAGTACAAAGCCCAGTATTACCGCTACTCCAAAGATATGGGCCCAAGCCAAAGACACCAGATCACCCACTATATCAATCGTCTTCTTGGCGAAAAAATCTGCAAAACCCCAGCCGACCATTGCTGAAAGTCCAGCTAAAGTCGCTATGAGTAGGTCAGAATTCATTCTATGATCATGCATAAATAAGGATAATTAGTCAAACAGATTCTCCGACTGTATTGACATTTAGGTGTTTTTGTGTATAATAACAATATGAGTACATCTTCACAAAACAACCCACATGAAGGTTCTTCTTCAAATGAAGCAGGTCAGTATGCTTATGCTGAGTTAATAGGCCAATGGCAAGAATTTCTCGCAGAGGCAGATCTCAAGACTCTTATGGAAAATGCTAGCGAGGTTGAAATAACGGATGATGGAGACATACATGTAATCAATACACCCGAAGGCCTATCTGGTGATTTTGCAATTGTTGATATGAGCAAAGTAAAGGTAGACACACCGCATTTTCACAAGGATGAAACTGAGATCCATTTCGCTCTCCAGGGTGACGCCGTAATGAGCGTAGGTACTGAAATTGACCACCTGCAGGTAGGAAATGTTCGTGCTATCAGCGCCGAAATACCCCATTTTTTGATACCTGGCGATGAATACATTGTAGGTGTGCTGAGTGTTCCCGGATATAATCCAGATAATCAAATCGTCGTTGATCCCGCTGACGCTCCTGATGACTTCAATGCTGATCTATATCTAGAATCCGTAGCCTAGTTTAATAATCCTCTTTTCAAAACTGTTTGTTTATGACAGCAGACTAGATATACTGATCATATGGGTCAGAAAGTTGTGATAGTTGAGGATGATCTGGCGATAGTTCAGATGTACCGGATGAAATTTCAGAATGAGGGCTATACCGTCGAGACAGCTAGCGACGGTTTGGCCGGCTTAGCCCTGATCGAGCGGTTTGTACCTGATGTGGTTCTACTTGACCTGATGATGCCGCAAATGAGTGGTGACAAAATGCTCGAAGAGTTGCGTAAAAAACCATGGGGGAAAAATCTCAAAGTCATCATACTGACCAATATAGGCGAGTCCGAGGCGCCGCCTACTGTTAAAGCCAACGGAGTCAAACGTTTCATCGTCAAAGCCGATATGACACCAAAAGACGTCGCCGAAATCGTCAAAACCGAACTCGCTACCTAAATTCGATTTGTTTTTATGGAGATAAAGTTTTTGCGGAAAGTCCAGAATGCACCGAGTATCTGGAGCTTTTATTTCGAAAAACCGGCGGCCCTGAGCTTTGAAGCTGGTGACTATGTGGAACTGAGCCTAGCTGATGACAAACGCTGGATGACAATCGCCGGTGCTCCGGACGAGGCCGACTTTTTCTTTACTGGCAAAATTGGTGACAAACCGACTGAGTACAAAAATGCCCTTCTGAAAATGAATCCTGGCGATATCGCCCATGTCTCACCAGCAATCGGGACATTCAATCTGACTCGAGACCAAAACGAAAAACTGTTGTTTGTGGCTGCCGGCGTCGGCATTACACCTTTCCGTTCGATGCTCAAGCAAATCGAGTTAGACCACGATCACCGCGATATTGCGCTTGTGTATGTAGCTAAGGCCGACCAATTTATCTTCGGCGACGTACTGGCCAATGCCCACATCCCAATAATCCAAACTACCGATAACATCGACTGGAACTGGATCAAAAAACAAATTCCTGACTATAAGGAACGTATCTGTTACTTTGCGGGCCCACAGCCGCTATGCGAGCAAATATATAACCAAGCACTAGAAGATGGAGTGGATCGAAAACGGTTGATGCTCGACTATTTTGAAGGATATACTGAGCTTTGAGATCTCAAAGCTCAAATTTTCAATTTACAATTATCAATTTTCCAAAACAAGACGGAACAATCTTGCAGCACGAAATTTAATCTGTTTTAGGTTAAAATGCTACTGTGCAGCTTTTAGTCGATAAAACTTTGATTAACTACCGAATCGATGGCGATGGACCAGCGGTCTTGTTGGTTCACGGCTGGATGAACGGTCTTCGAGTGTTTGACAGTTTGACAAAAATTTTGGCTCAAAAATACAATGTTATCCGTTTAGATCTGCCAAATTTCGGTCACAGCCAAGAAAATGAAAACATCATAAATCTGGACAATTATTCTGAACTTTTGAAAAATTTCTTGCAAAAGCTAAAAATCACGAAGCTTGAGTTCGCGCTTGGCCATTCGATGGGTGGACAAATACTGATGCACGCCGTAGCCACAAAAAAGTTAGTGCCAAAAAGGCTGGTGCTACTCGCCAGTGCCGGCATCCGCGATGAGCGCAAAACCTACAAAAAATCACTCAAATACCTGGCTAAAGTCCTCAAGCCGGTGACACCGACTGCTGTCAAGAAAAAGCTCTACCAATTGATCGGCTCAGATGCCGGTGCCAACCTCACACCTCTGCAGAGAAAAGTTCTGTCTGGTGTCCTAGACCAGGACATCCAGCAATACGCCAAGCAAATAGAGATCCCGACTTTGCTGGTTTACGGCGACCGTGACAGCTCTACGCCGCTTCGCCACGGCCAGAAATTGAACCAATTGATTAATAAATCGACCCTTAAAGTTTTATCTGGCTCTGGACACGGCCTCCAGGATAAATATTCAGCCCCAATCGCTAATCTGATCGAGAATTTCGTGTGAACTATTTTCGCCGTTTCATAACCCGCTACACTCCTCAGTACACGACAGCGTTGATTTATATGATGCAGGCCAATGAGTATGAGCCCAAAGCCTTTTGGGATTGGTATTGCCAAGTTAGTGATTGGCGAAAAGTCACAGATAAAAGAAACCTCGTGATGACCACTCCGACAAAAATTCTACTGATTTTTTTGGTGGTTTTGCAAGTAGTTTTATATGGCTGGGCACTGGTAGTTTGGTTTATTTTAGAAACCACGAACTCGACAGAATTTTTTTCTTTGGTTGGTTATGATTTGTTGTGGATTTTAGCCGTACCTATTCTTAGCGCATTAATACTGTTGGCTGTAGTATTTTTGGCACGTACTACGATATACAAAGTCTTTGTGCAGTGGCAAGTGAAGAAGGCACGGTCACTTTTTGGCAATTCATCCGCGCTCAAAATTGCGGTTGCCGGAAGTTATGGCAAAACCACCATGAAGCATATTCTGGATGTTGTATTGAGCGTGGGTAAAAAAGTGGCTTCAACCGAGGGAAATTACAATACGCCTATTGGCTTATACCGTTTTGCCAAAAAACTCACGGGGGATGAAGAGGTACTCGTTATCGAAATGGGTGAATCTGCGCTAGGAGATATTAAATTGTTGGCTCGTATTGCAAACCCGACAATTGGTGTAATTACGGGCATCAACGAGCAGCATATGATGCGATTTGGAAATATTGAAAACACGATAAATACGGTTTTTGAGCTCGATGATTACCTCGGACCAAAAGGGCTACTTTTTGTAAATTCCGAAAGCGCTAATATCAAAAAAAGATTAAGGGCAAGGCATAAAAAGTATTCGATACTGGGTGCAGACGGCTGGAAAATATCAAAAGTAGTAGCTGACTTGAGCGGAACAAATTTTTCGGCCAAGAAAGGTAAGCGAACGCTGAAAGTGAAAACACAGCTGCTTGGCGAGCATCAGGTGGGCCCACTTATTTGTGCTATCTCAATAGCTGATCGATTAGGAATCAGTGAGCAGAAAATTCTAAAAGCGATTGAATCAATTGAGCCTTTTAAATTAAGGTTTGCGCCGGTTATAACCAATGGTGGTACTGTAATTTATGATATCTACAATGGTAACCCTGCGGGATTTTACGCTGGTATAAAATTTCTGAACGATCTACCGACTTCTCAAGTGAATCGTAAAGTCTATGTAACGCCTGGGATTATTGAGCTCGGTTACGAGTCTGAGCGGATACATCGAGAAATAGGTGTAGCGATTTCTCAAACAAAGTTTGATGAAGTCGTATTGGTTAGTAATCGCGTAACTGATTGGATACACGAAGAACTTATCAATAATGGTTTCAAGGAAAAAGTAAGAGTGATCGATGATGGCCCGACATTTTATGATAATATCGATAAATTTATTAGTAAAAAAGATGTCATCATATTGCAAAACAGTCCTCGAGAAGATTTCTTCTACTCACAAGAGTAGACACATCGATTTAATATAGTAGTAAGATATTAGTTATGAATAAAAAAATGGTTGCAGTTGTATTTGGCTCGCGGAGCGCTGAACACGATGTTTCGATAATTACAGCCATCCACTCAGTTATTGAGCCGCTGAAAATCTCTGGAAAATATGAAGTTCTACCGGTGTATATCGACAAGATTGGGCGTTGGTTCGCCGATCCAGCCCTCGGTAATGTCCATTTGTATTCAAGCGGCAAAATCGAGCGATATTTGGCCAAAAACCAACCAGTAAAATTGCGTTTTGACGGTGGATTACTGTTAGAACGTGGCGGTCTAAGAAAGAAAACCTGGGCTGTCGATGTAGTATTTCCTACAACACACGGCACTTACGGTGAAGACGGCAGTCTAATGGGCTTACTGCGGATGGCCAATGTGGCTTTCGCTGGTTGTGACCTAGACGCCAGCGTACTGGCCATGGACAAGGTCTTGGCAAGACAAATTGCCCAGGCAAATGACTTAAAGCAGAATAAATTCATCTGGTTTTTTGCAGAGCAGTTCGCCAAATCTCCCAAAAAAGTTGTAGACGGGATCAAACTTGCTTATCCCCTCTTCGTCAAGCCAGCTCATCTGGGATCAAGTATAGCCATCACTAGAGTCAAGAACCGCGATGAACTAGTGAATGCTATTGAGGTGGCTTGTGAATACGACGACAAAATATTGATCGAAGAGGCTGTGCCAAATTTGATCGAAGTGACCCTGCCAATTATGGGTACTAGCACCAATCCTCGCCCCGGCTTATTGGAACGTCCTCTCAATGATCCTGAGGCTTTCTTTGATTTTGATACTAAATATATGCAAGGCGGCGGCAAGAAAATAGGCGGTAAAAAGGGTGGTACAAAGGGCTCACAAGGCTACAGCGAGATTCCGGCCAAACTGCCGAGTGATTTGGGCCAGGAAGCCCGGAAACTAGGCTTGGCAGTCTACAAAGCCTTGGGCTGCGAGGGGATTGCCCGAGTCGATATGCTGATCGACAGCAAAAAAGGCCAAGTTTATTTCAACGAAGTAAATCCCCTACCCGGCAGCCTCTATATCCACAACTGGAAACAAGCTGGAGTTAGCAATGTCGAGCTAGTGGAAGAACTGATTCGCCTAGGCGTTGAACGACATCAGCGAAAAAATGCTCACACCACGACTTTTTCGACCAATTTCTTACAACAGTTCTAGATTATTGTCCTTCTGATACTGCTAGAAAGACTTGTAAGTGTCGAATAACTGAACAAATTATATTCATTTTGCATCGCCTCAACGGAATTTTTACATTTTGAGTCATTGCTGATCACTGTAACTTCATCAAATAAATTCAAATCTGCATTTTCCAAACTGATGTTCATATGATTCATGCAAATCCTACCAAGAATTGGTAAACAAGCGCTTCCTCCTGTCACAAATCCTTTATTGCTAAGTTCACGCGGTACACCTTCATAATAACCGAGAGGTAAAACACCTATTTTCATTTTTTTGGGTGCTATGAATGTACCATTGTAGCTAACTTTGTCGCCCTTATTAATTTCTATGACTTTAATAATGGCAGCTTTCAGTTCAAGCACTGGGCGCAAAGCGCTGAATTTTGAATAATATTTGTCATTTGCTTGCAGAGGGTTAATGCCATACAAGCCAATGCCAATCCGCACTGCATTGGCAAATTTGTTCTTAATTTTCACACTCCCGGCCGTTTGGGATATATGTATGTATTTGGGGTTGAATCCAGCAGATATTATCTTACCTACTTGTTTATCAAACTGTCTCAGCTGCAATTTGCTGAATGATGGATTGGTTGGATTATCAGCATCCGCCAAATGAGTCATAATACCTTCCAAATGCAAATTTGGAAATTTTTGAAATGAATCAAGATATTCCTGTACCTCATTTGGCGCCAATCCAAGTCTATTCATACCAGTGTTTAACTCCAAGTGTATGTTGACTTTTTTGCCAAGCTTCCCAAATGCCAACAAACTTCCTACGTCTTGCACAACATAAGAGCATTTTTTTGTATCTAAATATTTTGTATTTATCGGATGAATATACCCCATTACTAATATGCGATGTTTGGTGATGTCGCTAATCATGGCGGCTTCAAAATATCCATCAACCGCGATAAAATCACAGTCTGCCCCGTTTAATATTTGGGCAACTTCCTTTATCCCATGACCGTAAGCATTGCCCTTTAAAACAGGAATAATGGAGAAGTTAGGGTTATGACTCTTAATTATTGAAAAATTTTCTAACATCGCTCTGCGATTTAATTCTATCCTCAGGAGATGTCTATAATTCTTTTTTGTAACATGCTTAATAAATACTTTTGCGTATTTGCGTATCATCATCTAGACTCTTCAGCAGTTTTGATCAGATTCTCGAATAACACGCAAATAGTTAGCGGGCCGAGACCGCCTTTGGGCGGAGTAATCTTGATGTCTTGGCGGTCATAGGCAACCGGGTCGACGTCGCCGACCACCTGGCTGCGCTCACTGGCAGTGCCAGCATCGATTACAACCGCGCCTTCGCGGATCCACTCAGATTTGATAAGCCCAGGCCGACCTGTAGCTGTGATCAGGGCTTGGGCTGTTTTTACAACGCCTTGTAGATCCTTGGTACTTATATCAGCAGCTGTCACGTCATATTCTTTGCTTGAGAGCATTTTCAGTAGCGGACCGCCTACCAGCCTGCCTTTGCCGACTACTACTATTTTTTTTGGTGGTAACAACTCGATGTTATAGCCGGCTAGCAGCCACATGACAGCAGTAGCGCTGGCTGAATCGAATTTTGAAGATTCGCCAAGACCATCAACATCTTTTGTTGGCACGACAGAGTTCAAAATTCCCTCAATATCTACATCGTTTTCTAGTGGTAGTTGAACAATGATCCCATGGACAGATGAATCTTCGTTTAATGTTTCTATTTTTTCATTTAGGTCGCTCTGGCCAATTTTTTTTACAGTTACTTCGGCACCGATGTCTTCCCCATATCGCTTCTTCATCGAGGTGTAGCTGTCGATGACTGGATCACGACTGGTTTGCAGGATTACAAGCTTTGGATGGATATTTTTGGCTTGTTTGAGCCGGCGGACCGTCTTGGCCTGCCGTTCTTTGATGTATCCTGCAAGATCTGAACCTTTTAATAACATGTTTGAAGTATAATCTAAATATGAGTTATAGGACCCTAGAAGATGGAACTGCATGGCCAACTTCTTATTCAATCGGTGACGAAATCATTGAAGCTGAACCCGATGTTTTGGTCTATACGAGACGGGATGAGGATGAACTTGAAGCGGTCTTTGCAGAATTAGATAAAACACCCCTAGTTGCTGTTCGGATACATGAGTCACATCTTCTTGAAGGTAGGTTTACGTTACCTTATGTCTATACAAAGGAAGGAAGAAGAATTATCGGACTAGGATCGATTGCCAAGTTTGCAACTGAAAATCAATCCTAAATCTTGCTTTTTGTAGTTGCTTATGCTATAGTAAAAATATGCCTGATCATGAACAAGAATCATTATCAATTGATGACAGCCAAAAGCCAGATATTGAATCGGCTGAACCAGCAAATACTAGGATTCCGGAGGACGTCCTTGTTCAGATCGCTGCAAGCGGTGATCGGCGAATGATTTCAACTGAAAGATCCGAACAAGAACGAATAGACAGAGAAGGTCGAAGGATTTCAGCTCGTGAAAACGAAACTGGACGGATTCCAGATCAAGATGAACGAAAAGAGATGGAAGTAGGGTCTGGCCGCCAAAAGCAATTTCCACTGAGATTGGGATCTTGGGGCAAAGAAATTGGTAGATTTATCAAAAGTGATGCTGATTTGAACCTAGAGAGAAAACTCAGAGACACAAAAAGCACAGTAGAAGGTCAGAGAGCAATGGCTAGATTAAATGAATCTCAGAGAGCTGCTTACAAGCGTGGTGTCGACAGAGCTAGGCACGTTCTAGATAATCCACACGAACAAAGTATATAATCATCTGTAGTGCCCGCGTAGCTCAGTGGATAGAGCGTCACGCTTCGGACGTGAAAGTCGGGGGTTCGAATCCCTCCGCGGGTACCATTAC
>CAZLKQ010000003.1:0-34689 GCA_964560175.1 uncultured Candidatus Saccharibacteria bacterium | reverse complement strand
CCAGTCCAATGTTTTGGCCAGGCCGCTAGCGACTTTACTAAGCAACTGATCGGCGACCATCCAGTCCGACTAGAAGCTGACGCAACTTCGGGAAACCGTGATCGCTACAATCGGCTGCTTAGATATGTGTATTTGCCAGACGGAACTCTTGTTAATCAGGCGATTATTGAAGCCGGCTACGGCCACGCTTACATAATTTTTCCATTTTCAAAAATGGCTCAATTTGAGGCATCAGGAGACCGGGCACGCCAAGACCAACGCGGATTATGGACTGCATGTCCAAGCTAGCCCAGCTGGAGCTTGTCGAGTTCGGTTTTTAATTTCTTGAGTGAAAATTTTCCAGTGAGCGGATCATAAAAAAACCTGACCAACTTCAGGCCAGGATAGAACCACAAATAAATTGCCATTGGCACCCGGGCAGCAGCGAGATTGAGGTCGTGTCTGCGATAAGTATTTGTAAAACGGCGCATGTAGGCGAAAAAAACTGCTGGCGGATCATCTATCCGACGGGCAGTCGTACCAACTACCATTTTTTCGTCGTAGAAAATTTTGTAGCCCTTTTGGGTGATATGTATGGCCAGATCCACGTCTTCATGTATGTCGCCGTCATGGCACAGCTCAGGCTTTAGTTCATGCCAAATGCTAGTCCGGATTGCCATATTGCCACCTGATAGAAAACTGAAATCGCCTAGGATCTTTTTGACACCGCTCCGAATAGCCCATTCGCTGGTTTCGCTTAGTTTTGGCAGAGGCATATCTGAATAGTAGAAGGGCCCAGTGGTAGCTGAATACTTCCCATCTGACAACCCGCGCCGAGCGTGCACCAACCAATCAGACCTTGGCACACAATCGGCATCAACGCTGGCTATGATGTCTTTTTTGGCGGCGTCAAACCCGGCATTTCTAGCAGGTATCAAACCTTGTTCACGTTCATGTATCAGCTTTGCTTGCTTGTATCTCTTAACTACCTCGGCAGTATTGTCGGTGGAATTGTTGTCCACGACTATTAACTCGTCATCCGCGCCTAATTGCGGTATCAGAGCATCAAGACACTCAGCAATAGTTTTGTCTTCATTGTAGGCCCGGACTACGACGCTGGCAGTGAGTTTAGATTCTTTCATCTTCAGCTATACTACTACCATAACCGTCATGACCAAGCCCAAAAAGTCTATAAAGTTTAAACGACCACTTCGTGCATATATCAGCCCGTTCAAAAAATGGTGGCTTCGAAGAGGCTGGTTTGGCAAGATACTAACAGCATTAGCTCTGACTGCTTTTACCATTATCTTTGCGGCCGTGGCGATCGCTTGGTATTACCGTTCGACCCAGAGCGACAAACTGGTGCGCTATGGGGTTAGCTTTTCAGTCAAGTACGCTGATGAACTGGGTGTCGATTGGCGAAATAATTTTACGGCCTTGCTCGATGACCTGGGTTTTCGCAGTTTTCGCTTGATGAGCTATTGGGACGAGATCGAACCAAACAGAGACCAGTATGACTTTAGCAAGCTAGACTGGCAGATGGATAGAGTAGCTGAGCGCGGTGGCAAAGTAATGCTGGCTGTTGGATTGAGACAGCCTCGCTATCCGGAATGCCACACGCCGGAGTGGGCCAAAAATATAGACAAATCCGAACGCCATGAGGAGCTTTTCGACTACCTATCAGCTGTCGTCCAGCGCTACAGTGACCATCCGGCACTCGAGAGCTATGCCTTGGAAAATGAATACTTCAACAAAAATTTTGGTGCTTGTGACGATTTCTCCAGGGAAAGGTTGGACCAAGAAATCGAGCTAGTAAGAGAAATCGACTCCCGGCATCCACTGATGCTGTCGTTTGCTGACCAGCTAGGTTTTCCACTGTTCGGACCTCACCCCGATTTTTATGGCACTTCATTGTATCGTGGTAATTACGTAAAGATAATTGGCTATTTTGGCTATCCGATTTCTAGTCATTTTTATGGAGCCAAGTCCCAGCTGATCCGCTGGCTGCATCATCGAGAAACAGTCATCCATGAGCTGCAACTAGAGCCCTGGGGCCCGGTCAGGACAGTTGATTTGAGCTTGGAGCTGCAAGACAAATATATGGGCATGGATCGGATCACCGGCAACATGACATTTGCCCGCCGTACCGGCATGAAAGATATTTATTTGTGGGGCGGTGAATGGTGGTACTGGCGCAAGGAAACATTCAAAGATCCGACTATTTGGCAAACCGTTCGCGACCAGCTGGATGATCTTGGCCCAGTCTCACCAATCGTCAACTGAGAATTGAACGGTAAATATCGCTAGTTTTTTGGGCTTGTTTGGCAATTGTCAGATCACTGACGGCCGATTGAGCCATGTGAGCCATATCACTGCGAAACTTACTATCCTCAGCTAGCGCGGTAATGGCTTCGGCCACGCTGTCGGCATCTGTTTTTGCGACCAAGCATGTGCGCTGGTCAACCAAGTAATCCCCGAGCTCAGCGTCGGCCACGATGACGGCTTTGCCGGCCGCCATCGCCTCGGCAATTGTTAATCCTTGGGTCTCGCGCAGTGATAGATTCATAAAAACGTCGGCGGCTGCTAGCAGGCGATAGACGCTAGAGTGGGCTACCTGTCCCAAAAAATTAACGTTGGCTGAGGAATAACGCTTGGCCAGCGCTCTTTTGAGCGGGCCGCCACCAACCACTAGTAAAACTAAATCATCATCTTCATTCATGGCTTTGCCAAACGAGCGCAGTATCAACTCGACATTTTTTTCTTTCACCAAACGCGAGGTAGAAATGATTAAGACCTGACGGGGACCGATACCGAGTTCAGTACGCGCAGATTGTCTGAACTGCGCCGAGACTTTGCTTATATGCTCAAAATCTAAGCCATTGGGAATGATCTCGATAGCTGTTTTACTACCAACCGCTTGGGTTAGTTTCTTCATCTTGAGAGAAGGCACTAAGACAACTTGGCATGCCTCGTTATAAATCTTGGCCAAATTTTCTACGACATTTTTGCTCTTTGGATCGGCTGATTGGCCGGTAATTTTCGCTACAGCGGCCAAAACCAGCCTCATCGGTAGGCGCAACCACGGATACTCTTGGATCAAATTATAATCACTATGTTGGGTCGTGACGATCGGCAAATCCAGTTTTTTGGCCGACCAAAGACCGAAAATACCGACTTGGGCCATAGTGTGGGTATGGATAATATCCAGCTCCAACTCCTGGACTCGCTTCAGATATTTTTTGCGAAACGGCCAACTATCACGATAACCTTCATACCAGAGACTAGGCAGCGAGGGCAGGGCAATGATCCGCTTGGACCTTCTTAGGCCCGGGCGGTTCGGACAAATGACGTATACTTCATGGCCGAGCTCGGTTAAGCCCGCCCGCAAAGTATCGACGGCAATTGCAATCCCATCAGTTCTGGGCAAGTAAGAATCTGTAAAAAGACCAACCCTCATAGTTTAAGGCTAACAGTTTGCAGTTTATTGGTGAAATAAAAAAAACTACACGGTTTGGGCGAGGGTAGTGATGTAAGTCCAAGCAGTGATGTGATCACCCCAGGTGTGTCCCGCTTCACCGTCACTATCCTCAACTCTGAGCCAAGATATATTTTCTGCTTCGTAACTTTCTTGTAATCTCTGGGCCTCAGTAGCGGGAGTGATAGCACTATCAGCGCCATATGCTACAAGTGTCGGCACGCGGCTTCTTTCGATAGCGGTTAGGTCAAATTTGAAGGTATCTCTGCGCAGGGCATTAGCAGCTAACATATTTGATTTGCCTTTCGATGCAATCTTCCCAACGTAGCGGAGCAAGCCTAATTGTTCAGTTACAAAGTTCTTTTGCTCATCTACTTTTTGGGTTTCGCTGTATGGACGTAGGCCAGCGTTTTTGACGTTTCTAGCTACTTCGCTAAATCCATGTTTATTAAACGCGCCCATCAGATCTGGGAGTGAGCGGTTTACTACATTTGCTGGATCGCCCAGCACTGAGAAATCTACATCAAAATGATCTGTGAACCTATGAGTTGCATTAGCGCCAACACTAGCACTCATCGAAAAACCGACGATTGCGATTCGTCCAGTTTCCATCCCCGACTTATCAATAAACCTAAAATATCTTTCCGAATATGGACTCCAGTCACCATCATTCAATGCTTTTTGTTCTTTAGGATCGAAGTTTCTCGCATCGATAGGAGAGGAGAATTCGTAAACTGGCACACCATGTACATCGGCTAAATACTGAGCTCGGACTTTGTTGAACTTACTATTTATGTCATTTCCAAAAGCCAATGGTTGCGCGATTACAAAATCACTTTCCTTGATTCCTGGACCCTCATAAGGAACAGCGAGAAGTGCCTCTAAGCCGTTTTTCGGATCATAAATTAATGCTTGTGTAGACAAAAGTTCATCTGTTGGTGTGTCTTCATATCGATCAATAACAGATTGCATCTGGGTATTTGGCTTGAATTGGGCTAAATCAAAAACTTCTGCCATATTCAGAGTATATTAGCATACATAAGCACTTTTGTCAATACTCCAACCGTAGTATAATCTCAGTAATGATCAAGATTTTCTCGTGGAACGTAAATGGAATCCGGGCCGTCCACAACAAGGGATTATTTGTGCCGTTTATCGAAAAGCATCAGCCTGATATTTTGTGCTTGCAAGAAACTAAAGCTCAGCCAGAACAATCGCCAGTAGATCTGCCTGGATATATGGAGTATTGGAATAGTGCCGAGAAAAAGGGTTATTCAGGTACGGCTATATTCACCCAAACTAAACCAATCACGATTACCAATGGTTTACCGGACGACATTCTTAAAAAATACAAGGTTGAAGGGGACGTCTATGGTGATGCCAATAAAGAGGGAAGGGTGATCACTGTTGAGTTTGATAAATTTTATGTAGTCACTGTTTATACAGTGAATGTAAAAGATGATCTTAGTCGAGTTCCATTGCGCATGAAATGGGATCGAGCTTTCCTGGAGTACATGAAACAACTGGAGAAGAAAAAACCCGTGGTATTCAACGGTGATCTCAATGTCGCTCATACAGAGGAGGATTTAGCTCGACCAAAGGAGAATGTTGGTAAGCGAGGCTTTACAGATGAAGAAAGAGATGGTTTCCGAAAAATTATTGATTCGGGCTTCGTTGATACCTTTCGATTATTCCATAAAGGCAATGGCCACTACACCTGGTGGACACATTGGGCAAATGCCCGGGCTCGGAATGTCGGCTGGCGGATAGATTACATCTTAGTTTCTAAAGTTATAAAGTCGAAAGTTCATAAAGCTGAGATCCACGCTGATGTCATGGGTTCCGACCACTGTCCTGTTAGTGTCGAAATAAATTTCGACACAGTTGAAAGTAAAAAGTAGAAAGTTCATAAAGTTATATGACTGAGGCAACTTGTTTATTTTTACTCGACGGCGACCGCATACTCCTGGCCATGAAAAAGCGAGGTTTTGGCGAAGGTAAATGGAATGGTGCCGGTGGCAAAGTTAACGCAGATGAGACTATCAAGGAAGCAACTACTCGTGAATGTTTCGAGGAAATAGGCGTTACACCTAAAGATATTGGTAAATGGGCTGTTCTGAATTTTTATTTTCCGGATGGCAAGCCGGATTGGAGGGTCAATGTATTTGTCACACGGCAGTGGGAAGGCGAACCAATTGAATCAGAGGAGATGAAACCTGAGTGGTTTCCGGTCTCGGAAATTCCTTACGACGAAATGTGGGAAGATGATATTCATTGGCTGCCACACGTGCTGGACCAGAAGAAATTGATCGGACATTTTGTATTCGACGAAGATGAACGCTTGGTCGCAGATAGCGTCAAAATCGATTTTGTCGAAAGCTTGAAATAAACATGTCGACAAGTTGGCTTAGGCAGACTAAAGAAGAGCCGCTTTTCCCAGATCTGATCTGGGCACGGCCGGAGCGCAAGGACCGGGCCGGCAAACTTCTGATCATCGGCGGCTCCAGCCACGGCTTTGTCAGCACCATCAAGAGCGCGGAGTTTGCTAAAGCGGCTGGTATCGGTGAGATCAAAGTAATGTTGCCAAAAGGCGTGTCGCACGTTCTAGGGCATCCGCCAGAGACTATCGCGCTAGACCAAACTGACGCCGGCAGTTTTGCCCGCAGCGGACTGGACGAGGCGATCGGAGCGCTGAGCTGGGCCAATGCCGTGCTGATACCTGGAGAGCTCAGCAAAAATGCCGAAACGACGATATTTACAGAAGAGCTATTGGATAAAAACGATTTGCCAGTCATCGTCGCCGGCGATGCCCTGGATATTTATCTCGATAGTAATGGCCGATCCGCAAATGTCGTGGCTGTAGCAGATTTTAAACAAGCCCAGAAGCTGGTTAACCGAAGCAATTCGGCACGCGCGCTACTGAGTAACGCCAATTTGGATGATTTAGTCAAGGTAATTCAGGAATCGCTGGGCGGGAAGTTTAGCGTCTTTGTGCTACTAAACGAAGACCAGGCGTTAGTCTTGGACCAAAAACGCGCCTCATTGACGAAAACTGAGCTCGACCCAGTAGAATTTGCCGCCCGAGCCGCAGTGCTGTGCGCCCAATTCCCAAATAAGTTATTTGAGGCCACCACCAGTTCGTCAATTATCTGATGGTGGGCGAGGAGAGACTTGAACTCTCAATCCCGAGGGAACACGATTTTGAGTCGTGCGCGTATACCAATTCCGCCACTCGCCCGCTAAAAAATGCGTTTACATATGCATTATAGCGAAGCAATTGCTAAGATTATAATATGCCTGACCTAGACCAGCAGTTTCATTTACCTGGCCAGCAGCCGCCAAACCCTGTGGTTGGTCCGCCGGTTGCAGAGCAACCACAGCCACAACTTGAGCCGGTAGCCGAAACACCTCCGAGCCAATCTGAGGCTGTGGCCTTCGCCCGAGCCAAATTGGAAGCAATCTATGGCGGCGCACCGGAGTCGGCTCCTCAACCTATCCAACCACCGAGCAACACCGGACACCCGGATCATCTCAGTCCGGCAACAACCGGACCACCCATGCCAGCACCAGTGCCCACTCCAGTCTATCCAGTGCCCGCAAACGTGCTGCCTATACCCGGACAACCACCAGCCGTCAGCCGGAGCGAACAGATTGCCGCTCATGCCAATGCCAAGACTGGCCCCAAAAACGATATCCGCGGCGACATACACCGCAACTGGATCCGGCCATTGATCAAATCGGCGCTGGTCACGGCTTTGGTCTTTTTGATCTACAACGCTTCGCTGGTTACCGGCCAGATTTACTACTACATCACACCGGCAAGTGCCGAGACTTCACCGATCATCATCGACCCGTCGGCCTCGGCTAGCGTCAGCGGTGAGCCAAAGCTCATCATCTCCAAGCTCAATATCGACGTTCCGGTTGTCTACGACGAGACTTCCTTCGATGAAGTCAAGATCCAGGCGGCCTTGCAGCGTGGGGTCGTCCACTACGGCAATACGGCGCTACCTGGGCAGCTCGGCAACGCTGTTTATATGGGACACTCCAGCAACAGTCCCTGGGACCCGGGCCGGTTCAAAACGGCGTTTTCGATCTTGAGGCGTCTTGAGTTGAAAGATACATTCGTGATGCATTTTGAAGGTAAACGCTACATCTACGAAGTTTTTGAAAAAAAGGTTATTGAACCGACCGATTTTAGCGTCGTCAATCAAAACGTTTCCGAGCCGATCGTCACTTTGATCACTTGTGATCCACCCGGCGTCAACTGGCGCCGACTAGCCATCCAGGCTCGGCAGATCAGTCCAGATCCGAAAGCGGCTTTGCCGGCGGGCACTCAACCGGCACAGCCCAAAGGCAGCTTACCGGGCAGCCCCGAATCACTCTTCGACCGCATCAAAGAATTCTTTTAATTACAACTAGACTTGATCATGGGGTTGGATGACTACTGTATTTACCTTGCAGGTTGTTTGCGGCGGAGTTTCAATGTTTAGGATAGTGTCAAATGAATAGTGGGGATCAGTTGCCGCATAGTCCATTTCGTCGCGCCACACTGCATCTTTTTCAGCTTTCGTCTTCGCCCGGCGGAGTTTTTCTGATAGCTCGGGAATCCTAGTGACGTTATCTAATGGATGTAATCCATGTGTACCATAGCCAAATTCATAGCCTCGAAATCGGAGCAATGAATCACCGTATTCAACCAAGTCGGTGAAGACATCGATTGCAATCTGCATTTTCTGGCTATAAATATGTTCTAGATCAGTGAGGGGTATACTTGTCGACAATCCAATGACCCGTGAAAAATTAAGTATAAATTCGACTCTAGGACTGTGCATCGCTTCTTGACCGCTAAAAATATCAAAATAGCTGTCAGGAAAACCTGGGATCGGTTTGTCCCCGCCATAAACAGGCACATAGTTTGGATCGTACCGAGCACCTGCAACTTCGGTAATGGTGACATACTGGGCCAAGATTTGCTGTTTATTTGGAAGTTTGTCCAAAATCATCGCGGCAATGGCAGCCTCGAGCTCATAGCCGCTTCTGACAAAGACTTCGCCATTGTCGTGTTCAGGTTCTTTGAAGTTACGGTCATCCCCTTTTAAAAATTTAGAGTAATGTACTCTTTCCAATCCACTGGCCCGAACAATTCTACAGGGCATTAGAGCCAAGGCATCTGCCACGGTTGTGACTGGAATCTCGCTGGCAAACCAAAACTCATCAACTGATGGATTATCGGGATCTTGGACAATTAATTCAATACCTTTGTTGTGCAGAAATGTTTTGGAATTTTCTTCGCTGTGAGCATTACGCTCGTTGCTAATGGCAGCGTATTCTTCAGGTGTCGCCATGAATTCGATATTCCTAATATCCTCGACAATTTCGCTCCAGTCCTTTTCCACTTGGCTCTTCGCTTCTTGTTTATCGGTTGTAGTGGATGTGGTGGCTGCCTCAGATTCAAAACTTGGTCTCTGCCCCTCAGTACAAGCCACACTGCCCATCAGCAAAGCTCCAGCAGTGACAAGCGCAGCGATCGGCTCCAAACGACCTTCTTCTCGGTTAAATGTCATATTCCTATACTAACTATGATTACTGCTAGTTACCAGTTACTAATTACCAACCTCTAAGGAGCTATCAGGGTATCGGCGACTATGGGCAGGCCATCGACAGCTGAGGTCGCCAGATGCAGGATGTGTTGCCGATCAGGACTCATCTGGATTGCTCCCGGGATCGCTGCCGCAATGTGCTGGAAATTCTGGCCATCAAAGTCAAAGAGGGCAGAGTAGCTACCGTCAGCAATTGCCAATAAATGTGCGCCGGTGGCCCAACGCAGATTTTTCAGATTTTCAATCGGCAAGTCAAAAGTGTAAAAACGTTGTCTCTCCAGATCATAGACTTGAAATGCCTGGCCGCTATGCGACGCCAAATAGCCGGCTCCCGGGCTAAAGAGCAATTCGTCGCCAGCTCGCATGTGGACAGCATGGGTCTGGTCGGCCTTGCCGGGTGCCACGAATAAATGTGTGCCCAAGCTGGGAGTCGTCATGGCCGCCACCATCTTGCCATCATGACTGGACAGCGACAAATCAGTCAGGTCGGTGATCGGCGGCGAATCGATAACGGTGCTTTTGCTAGGATCGAGCAAGACTAGGCGCTGACTGGTAGCCGACCATGTCAGAACAGATCTATCAAATGCGCTGAAGCGATCAGCCGACTCGACGATCTTTTCTGGTGACTTGGCTGGATCCAGCTCGATCCGCCACAAACCGCCAACTTTTAGCCCATAAAAAATGTTGTTCTCATTAGGGTTGAATTCGATATTTGCATAGCCGCTCAGAATTGTCGAGAGGTTGGCAAATGTCGGCTCACGAGTCAAGGTGACCAAAATCTGATTGGTGGTATTCCCGTCTGTGACAGTCGCCAGTACCGAGCTGTTATCATCGGCCCACACAAGGTCAGTAATGGTGCCGGGTAAGCCGGGTAAGCTGAGTGCGAGATCGATGGTTTGAGCTTCTCTATCTGATTGATTGGCCAGAAAAATGATCATTTTTTGCGCACTGACAGTTGCCATCCGGGCGTTGTCGGGGCTGGGGTAGGTGGTAACCGCCCCAGCAAATTTACTAACCTCGCTAGTAGCCAGAGAGTTCGGCAACAAAAGCGGGTAGTTGAGCCACAAAACTTCCGAGGGCGCCAGATCAAATTGTCGACTCCATTCTCGAAAACCGTCGCGCAAAAGTTTTACTGAATGACCACCGTCATGTAAGGCAGCTCGATGCGGCGTAGTGTCGTTAGTATCAACTTCATCGATGATGACTTGGGCACTGACAGGCTCTGAACCGATCAAGACTAGCCCGTTTTGGACGATTTCTTTTTTCTTGAAATCAAAATCATAGCCTTTGGCAATCAAGACCAAAATAATCGTGCCCATAGTCACAAATAAGCCAATACTGATAAAGCTGAGCATGCTCAATATCCTCTGCTGACGGGTATTGATGGGTCCTTGCATGCATCGAGTATACACTCGATTGGAGTTAGGATTTGGGAGTCAGGAGTTAGTTAAATCCAAAAGGGCTAATGCTTTGCCGGAAATACGCACTACGTCATACTGAGCTCGAATGTTTACAAAGAAAATCGCTATTGATCTAGGCTCATCACAGACTCGCATCATAGCCGCCCGACGCGGGCTAGTCGTCCAGCAACCAAGTGTGGTGGCTACCCGGACTGACAGCGGCGAAGTTGAAGGGATCGGCAGCCAGGCTATTGAAATGTTGGGACGGACGGCTGGAGCAATCCAAGCCCGCCACCCACTACGCGATGGTGTGATCGCTGATTTTAATCTGACCGAGAAAATGTTGTCACATTTCATCAGTCTGTCAGTTGGCCGTGTCAGAGCCCGCCGGCCAGAAGCCATGATCACTGTTTCTTCATTGGCCACGCCGACCGAGAAAAAGGCCGTGATTGACGCTGCCGAAGCAGCTGGATTGAAAACCGTTTATTTGATCCCATCTCCGCTGGCGGCCGCCCTGGGAGCCGGCTTGCCACTCAATGAGCCGACTGGGCACATGGTCATCCATATTGGGGCCGGTACGGCCGAAGTTGCCATGCTCTCACTTGGCGGAATCGTCGCCGAGAGTAGCTTGCGGGCCGGCTCCACAGCCATCGACCAAGCAATTATCGACTTGGTTCGCCGCAAATACTCAGTTTCGATCGGCAGTAAATCGGCTGAGCAGGCTAAACTCCTTATCGGCTCGGCATTGCCCGGCCAGAAGCGCTCAGAAACCAAACTCCAGGGGCGTGACCTAGTCAAAGGTTTGCCCAAACAAATCGTGCTGACTTCCAATGAACTAGTGCCGTCAATCGAGAACATAGTTGAGCAAATAGTTTTGGCGGCTAGGCAAGTCTTGGAGCAGTCACCGCCGGAGCTGGTCAGCGACATTATGTCTCATGGAATTGTTTTGACAGGCGGCGGAGCCAAGCTAAAATCCATCGACCGACTTTTTTCAAAAGTAATCGGCGTTCCGGTCATCATTCCGGGCGACCCGGAACTGTCCGCTGTCAAAGGCGCTTTCTTGGCCCTGGAGAACGTCGAGGATTACCAGCAAAACTTTCAAACCATCAGTTAGTTGTCGACAGATAGATTTTCAGTTAGTATATCTGTATTAACATAAGCATCACATGGACAGCAAGACTAAAAAAACTCACAAAGACGTAGTCGTTATCAATGGCCGGCGCTATTCGGCGCGTTCTGGCAAACCGCTTGACTCCTCACCATCCGTTGATGGTATCCGTACTGGCAAGCACCATGTGGCTGCTACTATCAGCTCTCAGATTCACCAAGCTGCCCATCGTTCCAGTCCGGCAGCCGCTCATGCCAAAGCTCTTCACAAAAAATCTGCCGCGCATCCATCACATCGGCCTAATCATCCTATTCATGTCGAACATGCCGCCCATCACCAACATCGCAGCACAGGTACCAAGACTGAGCTGCAGGGACTTTTTGACAAGTTAATGAAGGGGGTCGGCGGCAATCCCGATCGCGAGAAACGCGCTAAAGTCATACAGCGTTCTCATCATATTTCCAAGTTCGGCGGCCGCCTCGGCAGCGAATCGCAAATATTTGAAGCCGATGCGGTGCCATTGAGACAACCGGCACCAGTCGAGCATATCGTTGATCTAGACGTACACCAGACGATTGACATCCAGCCCAGTCCTGGTTTTGAAGCGCCGATCCTAATGCCATCCAGCGGTCACCTGCAGCCTAAGCCGGTCAAGCAGTCCGCCGCACACCATGGGCATTCCAGGTCTCATAAAAAGGTTAAGAAACCACGAAAGCCGTTGAGTCACAAAAAGAAGTTGACCTCTTCGGCAGCGGCTGTGTTGAGCATTTTGTTACTAGCCAGTTATTTTGCTTATCTCAAGGTTCCGGATTTGACGGTCCGAGTAGCTGCCAGCCGAGCCGGCATTGAGGCCCAAATACCCGGCTATCACCCAGATGGCTTCGGTTTTGATGGTCCAGTAGAAACCGGCCCGGGCTCAGTAATCATTAGCTTCCGCTCGACAACCGGCGATAATCGGGCCTACAAAGTCGCCCAACGGGCCAGCGACTGGGATTCGGCCAGCCTCCAGGAAAATTATGTCTCCAGGGCCTCAGAGAATTTCCAGACCATCAATGACAAAGGTTTAACCATTTACATCTGGAATGGATCGAATGCTAGCTGGGTCGACAAAGGTATCTGGTACTCAGTCGAGGGCGAGTCACTGCTGAGCACCGAACAACTCCTCAAAATCGCCGCCAGCATTTAGCAACAGCTTGATCCTAAATACTCAATACAGGATACTGGCTACATGATTGTCCGAACTAGATTTGCTCCCAGTCCGACGGGGCTCATCCACGCCGGTGGTATCCGGACGGCGCTGTTTGCCTGGCTATTGGCCCGACACAATGGTGGCCAGTTTTTGCTTCGTATTGAGGACACCGACAAGAAACGCGAGGTAGTAGAGGCCAGCGACTACATCTTGGAAAGTCTAAAATGGCTGGGTCTGGAGCCAGACGAGGAGCCGGTTCACCAGTCAAGCCGGCTTGAAGTCTACAAAAAATACGCCTCGCAGCTCGTGGAGCAGGGACACGCCTATGCCGACCCATATTCCGAGGCGGAAGTTCAGACATTTAGAGACCAAGCCAAAAATGCCAACAAAGCCTTCCTGTACCGCGACCATCGGCCAGCCGAGCCGCCACAGTGGGATGGATCTCAACCTCTGCGTTTCAAAATCCCCGAGCTAAAAAAATACGTCTGGCAGGACGCTGTGCGAGGCGAGCTATCAGCCGGTGAGGAAGCGCTGGATGATTTTGTCATCCTCAAGTCTGACGGTTTCCCGACCTACAACTTCGCTCATATCGTCGACGATTATGATATGAAAATCACTCATGTCCTGCGTGGCGAGGAGTTCATCTCCAGCACCCCGAAATTTTTGGCCCTCTATGATGCTTTCGGCTGGCAGCCGCCGGTCATGGCCACTATGCCATTGGTTCTGGGTATTGAAGGCGGCAAAAAGCTGTCAAAGCGTGATGGCTCGCTGGCGGTGCTGGAATACCGCGACAAAGGCTACCTGCCGGAGGCGATGAATAATTTTCTGGCTAGCCTCGGCTGGAATGACGGGTCAACCCAGGAGATTTTCTCGATGGAACAGCTAGTCGCCAAATTCGACCTGGCCAAAATCCAAAAGAGTCCAGCCCGCTTTGACCTTAGCCGCTTGGACTGGATCAACGGCCACCACATACGCCAAATGCCGATAGACGATTTATATCAAAAGACAATTGTCGAACCAACAACTAGCAACCAACAACTAGCAACCAATTATTGGCCGACTGAGGCGGGAACTTTTGACGAGATTTACCGGAAAAAGGTGCTGGGCCTGGTCCAGGAGAGATTGAAATTTTTTGCCGAGTTGCCTGAGTTGACTGATTTTTTCTTTAAAGATCTGCCAATAAACCCAAAATTGATCAGTGAAAACAAGCAGCTCAAGAAATTTGCTACGGCTGAACTGAAAAGTTTGCTGGAAACCGCCAAAACAAAATTGGCAACTACCGAGTTTGCTTTTAAGGATTTAAGCAAAAGCTTAAATCTTCTGCTCGAAGAAACCGGCCAAAAGCCAGCTGTTTTATTTAGTCTAATTCGAATCGCCATCACCCAGGCCCCAGCTAGCCCGGGCCTAGCCGAAACATTGGAACTGCTCGGCAAAGAACGCACACTCGAGCGCATCGACCAACAGATATCAGCTTTGGACTGATAGCTCTGTTGAGCAAAGACTCATTGGGTAGGCTATAATGCAGGCTATGCTCCGAAGGATAAGCGCGTTTGTTGCTGTTATCAAAAACTGGATCGTTGGTCACAAAAAACTGTCGATCCTTATCGGTGTCCTAATTCTGCTGGCCATCGGCACGGGGATTTTCTTTCTGATCAAAAACCGCCAGGCAGTCAATCGGACCGACAGCTCGGCTGAGTCGAGCGAACAAGAACTGCCAAAATTACTACCTTCTCCTCTGACCGGCGTCGAAGTCACCCGAGATCTGGCCGAGCGGCCAGTCATCGGCGTGATGATCGAAAATAGTCCGGAAGCCCGCCCACAATCAGGCCTGGCCGATGCTGGAGTTGTCTTCGAGGCCATCGCCGAAGGCGGTATCACGCGCATGCTGGTGCTCTACCAAGAAGACAGTCCGGAAAATATCGGCCCGATCCGTAGCGTCCGGCCTTACTATGTTGACTGGGCAGAAATTTTCAAAGCAGCTCTGGCTCACGTTGGCGGTAGTCCTGATGGGCTGGCTCGTGCCAAGGCTCTACTGGGCAACAGCCGTGATCTCGACGAGTTCAAGTACGGGCGGAAAGTTTTTGACCGAGTGTCTTTTCGTAGTGCGCCACATAACGTATACAGTTCTTTAGCCCGAATCCTTGAAGCTGCCCGTGGGGCCGGTCACAACACCAGCAACTTTACTTCGCTGCCTAGAAAAGCCGCCGAGCCATCAGCCACACCAAATGCAACCGCTATCACAGTTAATTTCTCGTCCAAATTATTCCAGATTGGATGGACTTATGACGCAGCTACTAACAGCTATGCCCGCAGTGCTGGTGGTACGGCTGTCGTCGATAAACACACTAGCGCTGTGGTCAAAGCCAATGTCGTAGTCGTCATGAAGGCCAGCTACACCTCATCTGGCGGATCCGGCCGGCAAGCCGTCGGTACCACTGGCAGCGGCGAAGCGGTCGTCTTCCAGGACGGCGTAGCCACGACTGGTTCTTGGACCCGTAGCGAAGGCAGCCAATACCTACTGAAAAATACCGCCGGCGTAGAGATAAAGCTGAACGCCGGCCGGACCTGGTTCGAAGTCATCCCGACATCGCAAAGTGTGACATACCAATAATTATGGCAGAGGTGGTGGAAATCAGAACTGATCCTAAAAAAGATAGTCTGGAGACCGGACTAAAGCGACTGAGCGGCCAAATCAGTAATTTACTACTACTCAATAGCCTGATGGCCTTGTTGACCGCGCCAGCCGTCTTTTTTGTGTTACTACTACTGACCGGAGATGTTGTTATTTCCGGAGTCTCGGCCTTGGCGTCTTCGTTGATGATAATCCTGGTAAATACCTTTTGGCTGTCCAGGATGATCTCACGGCCTTTTCACGCCATCTCTGATGCTTTGGACCACTTGCACCCGGATAAACAAGTTACCACCTTACCCACCACACCAAGTCTGACGATCGGCAAAGAGGCGGCTGACCAACTCATCAACAGTATGCATCAGTTATTTTTACAAAAAAACCAGATCGAACCGCCAAAACCAGTCGGCATCGGCTTGAGTCTGCAGAGCACTATCACTGATCGTTTTGCCTTTCCGATCGTAGCTATCGACCACGATAACAAACTACTCTACGCTAATAAAAATGCCCTGGCTTTGGTCGAGCGGGAAGGATCCGACGTCATGGGTAAGGAATTGTCACTGATTCTGCCACTGCGTCATCACGAAAAAGACGTCATCCAGGATTGGTTAGCTGATGTGAGAAAAAATAAAATTACCGACCAAAAACAGTGGGCCGAGCTGGCTTACTCTAGCCCCCAGCGCCGCGAATATTCCTTCGACGTCTATGGCCATTTCAAGCGCGATGACCTGTCGGGAGCCGAGACGGTATTGATGCTGATCGACCGCACCGAAGACCGGGAATTTGAAAATATGCGTGTCGACTTTGTGGCGCTGGCGGCCCATGAACTCCGGGCGCCAATCACTGTGATCCGCGGCTACATGGAAGTTTTTGAAGAAGAAGTCGGCCCAAAGCTAGCTGACGAGTACAAGGATTTTCTGATCAAAATGAAAGTTGCCGGCGCCCAGTTGGCAGGCTTTATCAGTAACATTCTGGATGCCTCACGCATTGACCGCGGCCGGCTAAATCTGCACTTCACAAAGGCCGCCTGGCCACAAATCCTAAAAGACGCCGTCGAGAATATGTCGCTGCAAGCCGAAGCCTTGGGCAAACATCTGAAATTGCAAATTGATGAAAATTTGCCAGAGGTAATGGTCGACCATGTCAGCATCGTTGAAGTCATCAACAACCTAATCGACAATGCCATCAAATACAGCCCGGTCGGCAGTACCATCGAGATCGTGGCTAGCCAAGGTGACCATGGGGGTCTGCAAACCAAAGTTATCGACCACGGCATCGGCATCCCACCGAACCTAGTCGGCAAGCTTTTTACCAAATTTTACCGTTCGCATCGCTCTAGAGCTTCATTTAGCGGCACCGGCCTCGGTCTGTATTTGGCCAAGGCGATCATCGAAACCCACCGTGGCAATATCTGGGTCAATTCCAAGGAAGGCCAGGGCAGCACTTTCAGTATTTGGCTGCCAGCAGCCGGGGCAGTTGCGCAAGAACTCGCTAAGCCCGATAATGAGATGGATGGCGTTACCCGTGGAGCTCACGGGTGGATCAAAAACCATTCAATGTACAGGAGATAAAATCATGACTACGTCACTCCCATTCACCATTCACCATTCACCATTATCTACACGTTATCCATTTACCATTAACCGTGAACGGACAACGGTGAACGTATGGAAAATAGAAAAAGGTAAACGGCTAATGGCCTCCGAAGGAGGCTCGTGATGGCTGGCCGGATTTTATGCATAGAAGACGACCAATTCATTGGCGAGATGTATGTCCGGGGACTAAAAAAAGAGGGCTATGAAGTCGATGTGGCATTGTCGGGTACGGATGGCTTAAAAAAAGCTAAAGCCGGCAATTATGACTTGCTGCTGCTGGATATTTTTTTACCTGAAAAGAGTGGTATCGAAGTCCTAAATGAGCTGCGCGGCCAGGGTGCCAATTTACTGCCAAACTCAAAGATCGTCATTATGACCAACTATGCCCACGATGATGAGTCACGGGAGGCTCTCGAGGCTCAGGCTGACGGTTATTTTATCAAAGCCGACATCACACCGAGTAAACTGGTTGATCTTGTCAAACAACTGATCGGATAACTATAATGACCGATTCATTAGGCGATCTACTGCTGAAAAAAGTTGATGATTTGGATCTGGGCCGCCAGGGTGAGTTGGCTGTGATTCAAAAAGAGTTGGACCGGCTATTTCCGCATCTGAGTACGGCCAGCAAAATCGACTACGACCGCAGTTTGCTGACTATTGAGGCGACTAGCTCCTCGGCAGCCAGTATTTTGCGCTTTGGCCAAGTTCAGATACTCAGCGCCATCAAGCGTTTGACCCGCCAGCCGATCAAATCACTGCATATCCGAATCAAGTAGTCTTGAACGACCCGAGTTCCAGGCTGCCCAGTTTAAACTCTCCGAATTGTTGACGATGAAGCTTGGTCACCGCATAACCCAGAGCATTAAATGTCCTGCGGATCTGCCGGTTTCGGCCCTCGTGCATTCGAACTTGCCAGTCCAGGTCGGAAAGCTTTTGCAATGCCAACTTCGACGGACCGTCCTCGAGCGTCACACCGTTTTCGATCTGTAGTTTGTCATGATCGGCTAGGTCTTTGTCGAGCGTGATCCGATAAATTTTCAATTTTTGATTGCTGGGATGGGTTAGATCGTGGGCTAGACGGCCATCATTTGTCAGCACCAACAGTCCCGACGAATCTTTATCCAGTCGTCCAACTGGCTTCAAATGATGGTACTCCACTGGCAGCAGATCGTAGATTGTCTGACTGCCTTGGCCGTCGCGCGAACAAACGTAGCCGGCAGGCTTGTTCAAAATAATTGTCTGGGTACTGGCTGGTAGCTTGAGCTGTTTGCCGTCTTGACTGATGGATTGCCTATCGGTCACGTCTTGACCTAATTCAGCCAATTTACCGTCAATCGTAACCTGGCCGTCTCGAACCAACTGGTCAGCCTGACGCCTACTTACACCAGTTGCCAAGGCTAGATACTTATTTATTCGCATGAGATAAATATAACACTGGTTAAAACACTGGCTTGCATAAGCGTTTTAGCCTATAGTTTAGAGTAATGAGCAAGAAGAATAGTAGTCTAGTCCAAGCAGGCAAATTCTCGGCTGTCGGAATCATAAACACGATCATAGATTTTGGAATACTGAATGTCTTGAATGTTGGCTTCGGCGTGCCGCGCATCCCTGCAAACATCGTCTCAACGACAATCGCCATGACTTTCAGCTTTTTAATCAACAAACGGCTGGTCTTCAATTCAAGCGGCAAGAACTATCTGAAACAGGCTGTATCGTTTCTGCTGGTCACGGCATTCGGTCTCTACGTTTTGCAAAATGGCATTATTTATATTTTCACCGAGGCCTGGACCGGACCGTTAAATTTGGCTCATTCCATCATCAGAAACTTGGGCTTTGGCGATCTATTCAGTCAAGAATTTATCTTTACCAACGGATCGAAGGCTGCCGCGACGGTCGTCTCGCTAGTCTGGAATTTCCTGTGGTACAAAAAGGTAGTATTTGCAAGTGGACAAAACAAAAAATAGTCCTGATTTATCGATAGTTATCCCCGTACTCAATGAAGCCAAAAGGATTGGTAGCACGCTAGACGAACTGGCTGACTACCTGTCCAAGCATGATCAAAATGACGCGGAAGTGATACTAGTGCTTGCCAACTCAAAGGATAAAACTCTGGAAATCGCCCAGGCCAAGCTAGCCAAATTCAAAAATGCCCGGATTATCCGCAGCGGGCGGACCATCGGCAAGGGCCACCAAGTCCAGAAGGGTATGTTGGAGGCCAAAGGCCAATACCGGCTTTTCATGGATGCCGACTTGGCTACGCCACTCCACCATATTGAGTCGGCACTGGCCAAGCTGCGCGGCGGCGCCGATGTGGTGATAGCTGTCCGGGATCTGGCCAAGATTCATCACGGACTGCGCAAATATATATCTGAGCTCAGCAACCTGATTGCCAAGGTCATTTTACTGCTGCCATTCAAAGACACCCAATGCGGTTTCAAAGCTTTCAGCGGCCAGGCTGCCGACATGTTATTTAGCAGGCAGCGGATCATGAAATGGGTGTTTGATATGGAGATCCTGTCTATCGCCAAAAAACACAAACTTCGGGTGGAAACGGTTTTCGCCGGTGATTGGCACGATGTCCCAGATGGCACTTTCCAAAAAGTCGGTTTGAAGGATACATTGTCGACTTTCGTTGATATAGTATGCATAAGGTTGAACCTTTGGACGGGCAGATACAAATGAAATTATTGATAGAAAAATTTTCGAAATTCATAGCAACCAATGAACGGTTAGTTCTGCTGGTTGGAGTCGGCCTGGCACTAGCCGTCAGGCTGGTTAATATCGGCAAATGGAGTATTTGGTTCGACGAGAGTTTCACATCATCACTAGTCCGCGAGGATTTTTCGACTGGCGTGGCTATCACCGCCAACGATGTTCATCCGCCGCTCTACTACATTTTGCTCAAATGCTGGACCATTGTCTTCGGCTCTAGCGACCTGGCACTGCGGTCCTTCAGCGTGGCGTTGTCCATGGTGGCAGCGATCCTGATCTATAAATTTGTCAAAAAATATTTCGGCGCCCATGTGGCTCTGGCAGCGTTCTATGTAGTTGCCTTGGGTCCGTTTGGCGTTCATTTCGCCCAGGAAGCCCGAATGTACACCCTGGTTACGGTCTTTGTGGTTATCGCCACTTGGTCGTTTTTGAAGCTGATGGATGAAAAACCAAAATCCAAGTTGGTCGCCCTTGTTTACAGCCTGTCGATCGCGGCAGCGCTCTACACCCACTACTTCGCTTTCCCGATAGTTTTTGCTCACGCTGCCTACGCCTATATCTATCATTTCAAAGGCTGGCTGCCACAGTGGTCGGCGCTGATAAAGTTCATAAATGATAAGCGGCTGTGGATCTACTCGCTGCTAGGTAGCGCAGCGTTGTTTGGCCCGTGGGTACCGACAGCATTTAAGCAGATGTCGATGGTGACCAATGGTTTCTGGATACCACCGGTGACTATCATGGCGCCGTTTCAGACCTTCCTTTTCTTTATGACTAATACATCGGTCGACCGGATCGAATTCGATTATGGCAAGACTGCTGGGCAGTATGTGATGGTTATGATGGCGGTTTATTTTAGTTTGTTGGCGGTGATGGCTTATGGCGCTTATCGCACAATGAGACAAAGCCAAAAACATTTCCTGGGACTACTGGCTTTGACTTCTTTTGTGCCGATCATCGTGATTTATCTGCTGTCGACCGGACCATTCCAGTCGCTCTACATCGACCGCTATTTCGTCTACTTTGGTATCCTGTGGTACGCTCTGGTTGGCATCGTCCTGGCGGCCAAACAACCCAGTGTGTTGGCTTGGCTGAAAGTACCGATGATTCTGGCTACGTTGGCTTGGTTTTTGTTCGGTCTGATGTACCTCTACAAACTCGGCAATTTTAACTACAACAATTGGCAGGAATACGGCTCAAAAGTTTTGATGGAAAAAGTCAACGGCGAATACCGGGAGGGCGACGTCATACTGGCCAATGACATCTTTACGTTCTACGACGCCCACCACTACAACCAGACTCCGGCGGCTGTTTTAGCCGACACGACAAAAGACGGCACCGAACGAACGCCATTCGTCATGCAATTCCCCGATCGGCTCGTCAATGACATAGGGGCGATCGAGACAACTCGGGTTTGGTATATCACACTCAGCGGTGACACTCCAAAGACACCAGCCAACTGGCATCTGGTAGGTCCGCCGACCGTCGAGAAACACGCCAAACTCTCTCTGTATGAGCTAGAACCTATCCCAGAATAATTTTAGTAGTGAAAAATTAGAGTTTTTTGAGCGAAAAGTTTGAAGCGCGAGGAGATGTAACTAAAGTTACATCGACGAACGATGAGGGCTTTGCAGCCAGAAAGGGCATTTTTTCAACCCAAAACTTTATTTTGAGCTGGGTTCTAAATTAGTTAAATTAGCCCTTTGAGCTTGTATACAAGAATGGCCAGCGACTCCCGGAATAACCAAAACGAATAATTTCTGGTCCAGATCTGGGTACTTTGGTGATCCCAAACTCTTGGCAAGCCGGCCAGCACGATTGTGTCCATGCCCATTTTTCGGGCCACCGCGTCGACTCGGGCGATGTGGGCAGAATGGGCTACTAATAGAGGACGGCGCAAGCCTTCCTTTTTCATCTCGACTCTGACCTGCCTGAGGACTTCATAGGTATCCAGGTACAAACGTATGTTGGTTTTATTGTGATCGACATTCAGCTCGACGTTATTTCCGTGGTGGATATGATAATCGATCTCAGTTTGCAGCAATCGGGGCAGAGTAATCTTCTGCTCGATTTTATCAATATATTGGGCCAGTTCGTAGTTTGAGGGATCAGGTACGCAAACGGCTAATTTTCGGTCGCAGCGCTGGCCAAAGCTCAGGCCGACAATAGCATCGGCTTCGTCAATGTCACCGTGGCGATCATATTTTCCGGTCAAAAGCTGCCTGTACAGAGAGAAAATCGAAGTTTTTGCTTGTTTGGCCATCCTGTACAGATTATATCAGAGGTTGTGTGAGCGCCAGATTTTGGGATTGGCACGCAGCCAGACTAATCCATGGCCGATCTGATCGTCAGAATATTTGGTGAAGAATTCATCGAAAGTGTGCTCGGCTATTTGATCAAATTCATCGGTATCTTTGACGACCGGCTGACCAGATACTAAATCGCAGAGTACAAAGTGCAGTCTAGTATCAAACTCGGGTAAGTCACGACTAGCGATCTTGCCAACAGCTACTACATCTACTGCGAATTCCTCTTTGGCCTCACGAACTGCGGTTTGTTCAAAGCTCTCATTATTCTCGACAGTACCGGATGGAAACGCCCAGATACCGGGCAGAGTTTTCTTGCTCAACGAACGACGTACGAATATACATTTCGGACCGCTGCGGACAATAAAAACGGCATGATCTTTCATAAAATTACTATATCCCAATCAATTGAAACTTTGCCCAGCGTTAAGCGCGTTAGCGTGGGTGGTCAACTCAACTTCTTTTTCAAATACCTATTAGTAAAGTAAACTGCACTGCCACCGGCAAGAGGGTAAAGAATAATGAGGGCGTACGCAAATATGCGTGCTTGTTGATTGATATCCTTCGAGGGAAACAGTGCGGGAACCACGTTTACTACAACTATACTAACGACGGAGCCACCAACAAAAAATGCTGCTATTAGCGCGATTGTTTTAATAATTAAGTGCTCTGTTCTTTTGGGATTAGCGGATGTCGGGGTTAGTAGCTTGGATTTTACAATAAGTGCAATAAACATTAATACCCCGGCCGTAAACGCGGCTGCGGACAGGTACATCATCACCGAAACTAGTTTTGCTCCGATTTGCTCCCAAGTAAAGTCGGTGGAGCAATTATTAGCATCAAGGCAATCATTGACCCTGCCATACAGCGGCAGTAAAATAACAAATGACAGTATAATTCCCGCAACATAGCCGACCGCTCCACCGATCATTAATTTTTTAGACGTTGTTTTCGTAATTAGCTTTTTGTTCATAATGACTTAAGTTTATCTAATATCCCTTAACAAAGACAGAAAAGATAAAGCTGGTATGAAATTACAGTACACGATATCTCTTTGGTGACCCCGGCGGGATTTGAACCCGCGATCTTCTGGATGAGAACCAGATATCCTAGGCCGCTAGACGACGGGGCCCACAACTTCGGTAATGTTAGCACGCACCACCCCTGTTTGCAAAGACAGGTGGGAGCAGCCATAATAAGCGCATAAAGCATAAACAGAAAGGGTGCGGTGAACCTGTCTCAGAATAAAGGTTTCGGCTACAGGCAGACTTTTTACGACAATTTTCTTTTCAGTTCTCGTCGACGTAACTACGGTTATGCCTCCTCCTACTTCAAAGATCTTGCCGCAAAATTTTCTGCCTTCGCTTTCGAAATTTATCCAGAGGCAGGTTCATAGTGCAACACGTTCCATCACGTTGGTATCACATACTCAACTGGTCATTAACTAGCCTGAGCGCAATTAATGTGGCAGTTTTTGGGCTGTTAATTTATACGCGCTCGGATCTACTCGCCCCGCTCGGTCTGACTATCCTGACAGCCTCGCTGGCCATCGTGCAACTCAGTTATGGTCTGATCGTTTTTCGCCGGATCGCTATCGAAACGGCTTGGGGAGCCGGACTGGTCAGCTTGCTGCTGGCTACACTGAATGTTGTTACACTGGTCCACACCACTGGCGGCTTCGATTCTTGGTACTTCGCCGCTTGGCTGGGGATATTGGCGGTTGTCGGTATGTTCGGCCTGTACGTTACCATCGGCTACGGCTTTTTGATTACCAGCTACCTTTTGTTAGTAGTTGCCGGCGGTTTTACCTCCAATAATACAGTCGAAGCCGGCCTGGTCGGGCTGCTGGCTAGCTATGCTATCGGCCTGTTCAGCCATTACCTCTGGAAAAGATCGATGCAGTCCGAAGAAGTTTCACACGTCGTGACACTAGGCAAAGAGTTGGCTGATGAACAGCTCAAATCCGAGGCCTTGATCAGCTCGATTACTGACGGAGTGGTTGTCATCGACACCAACTCGCATATCCAGCTGATAAACCCCAGCGGGGCCCAGATGATCGGCTGGAAGGTCGAGGAAGCGATCGACCTCGATTATCATTCATTATTTAGATTTTTCGGCAGTAGCGGCAAGGAGGAGGTCGAGCTCGACGACAACGAGCATCCTTTCACTCAATTGTTTTCGACCGGCAAAGCAGTAATGATATCGGCTGTCACCCTGGCCACCAAAGACAATAAAGACCGTTTGATTGTCTCGCTGTCAGTTTCACCGATCAAAACTGATGATGGCACCATCCACGGCGCAGTAGCGGTCTTTCGCAATGTCAGCGCCGAAAAGCGCCAGGAGCGCCAGAGAACCGAATTTATCAGCACTGCCAGCCATGAGATGCGCACACCGATTGCTGCCATCGAGGGATACTTGTCGCTGGCTATGAATGAAAAGGTTTGCCGGATCGATACTAAAGCCCACGAAATTTTGATCAAAGCCCACGATTCCACCCAGCACCTAGGCGAACTTTTCAAGGATTTGCTAGCCGCCAGCAAGTCAGAAGACGGCCGGCTAGAGAATCATCCAAAGGTTATTGAGCTGGGCGTATTCGTCGAACAGCTGATCGAAGATATCCGTTTTAGCGTCGAGAAAAAAGGTCTCCGACTAGACTACCTGGTATCAGCCCAAGCTAAAACCGGCACCACCAATGTCGTCCGGCCGTTTTTTTATATTCAGGCCGACCCAGAGCGTATCCGTGAGGTATTAACCAACCTGATCAACAATGCTGTCAAATTCACCGAAGAAGGCGGTGTCACGGTTGGTATCCGCGGCCAGCCTGATTACATCCAGATCTCGATCAAAGATACCGGCATGGGCATTCCAGAATCGGACATCTCACATCTTTTCCAGAAGTTTTATCGGGTTGACAATAGCGCCACCAGGACTATCGGCGGGACCGGCTTGGGACTTTTCATCAGCCGCAATATTGTCGAGATGTATAAAGGCCGCATCTGGGTCGAGAGTAAACCCGGCGGCGGCAGCACGTTCTACGTCAATTTGCCGCGCATTACCGAAGAGCAAGCCACCTCGATCAAGCAAAAAGAAACCACCAACGCCTCAGTACTCAGCACCTAGTGCTAGAGCACCATTATCTGTTTACAATTTGCCATTCACCATGCATTGACCATTGACCGTTCTCCATGGAAAATGGCAGATGGATAACGTATGGAAAACAGCTAACGGTAAATGGAAAATGGTCTACGCGCTTGTGGTAAACGTGTGATCTAGTTAGAATAAGGAGCAATGGCAAAAATTTTACTGGTCGAAGATGATGTTTCCTTGCGGGACGTTTATGCGATGCGCATGCAAGCCGACGGCTATGATGTAGTCACCGCCTCGGATGGCGAGGAAGCCCTGGCCAGTGCTGTCAAAGAAAAACCCGACCTTATCATTCTCGATGTGATGATGCCCAAAATCAGCGGCTTTGACGTTTTAGACATCGTCCGCTCAACGCCAGAAACCAAGCACGCCAAGGTCATAATGATGACTGCATTGTCCCAACAAAGCGACCGTGAAAGAGGTGAACGTTTGGGCGCAGACAGATATCTGGTAAAATCACAGGTAGCGCTCGAAGATGTAGTAAATACAGTTCGCGAGCTCTTGGGTCAAGGAAGCGCAAGCTCAGCCGGACAAGCAATACCAATAAATAAGGAGGGACCAAAAATGGGACCAGACAATAACGATTCAACAGCACCTACAGGTGACGTACCTGCACCAGCCGGTGATGACGCACCAGTAGTAGCACCAGCCGGTGACGATGCACCAGTAGCAGACGCACCAGCCGGTGATGTAGGCGGCGGCAGCCCACAACCTGGTGAAACTGTTTCACCAGCCGGTGACGACGACAGCGCACCAGCTGCCTAGTCAGTAAGTAGCTAAAAAAGCCTGCTCTTAACAGCAGGCTTTTTTATTTACCATTCACCGTTAGTCATTTACCGTTACTATGGAGAACAGATACCGGAGAACGGGAGAACGTATGGAAAATGGTGAATTGTAAATGGCAAACGTTTCCAGGGCCCGACCCTGGAAACCTACTAGCGGACGTCGGCGACTAAGGCAATTTCTTCTATCGAGGTCAAACCGGAGGCAACTTTTAAGAGACCATCTTGCAGTAAAGTCCGCATTCCTTGTCTGATAGCGTAGTCTTCGACAGCCTTGGCGGTGCGGGCTTGGTCGGTGCTCAAAAATGTCTCGAACTCAGGGGTAATGAACATAACTTCTCGGATAACCATACGGCCGACATAGCCGATATGGTGACAGACATCACAGCCCGGCCCGGCTCCATGAATTTTCATGTCAGTCGGCGCTATCCGCTGTGCCTCAGGTAAAGTAGCCATCTCGCGGTCCAGCAATTCCTTTATGGCTGGTTGAAGCTGCGCCGGGATCATACAATTCTGACATAATTTGCGCACCAACCGCTGGGCGATTACCAGCCGAATTGCAGCCGACAGTAGCGGGTTGAATGCCACCATATCGAGCAAACGGGCAACTGCTGCTGCTGCCGAGCCGGCGTGGAATGTCGAAAGTACCAGATGTCCGGTCAAGGCCGCTTGCAGTGAGGTCTTGGCGGTATCGAAGTTGCGAATTTCACCGATCATGATGACATCCGGGTCCTCGCGCAGTACGGCCTCCAGCCGTTTCATGAAAAATTCATCGTCACCGCTGACCGGCACTTGGGAAACACCGGGCAGCTCGTATTCGACTGGATCTTCTAAGGTTACAATTTTGCGCTGGGGCGAATTGAGTTCATTGATAAAGGTGTACAGAGATGTAGTTTTACCCGAGCCGGTCGGACCGACGACCAAGGCCAAGCCGTAAGGGCGAGCCAGCAGGGCCTCAATTTTGGGCAGGCTGGGACCAAAGTCTTGGTCTTTGATACTGAGCTGCGTGACATCCAGGTTGAACAAGCGGATGACGGCTTCGGTACCAAATAGCACTGGCATTGTCTCGACGCGCATATTCATAGTTTGCGGTTGTCGATCCTTGTCAAAATAAGCCTGCGAAAACCGACCGGCTTGGGGAATATTGACCATCCGCTTGATATTGGCCCGCGAGGCCAGCTCCATCTCTAGTAGTCCGTGTTTTTCATGAGTAAGCACCGCTACCGGATGCAGCCGGCCGTCGATCCGAAAACGTATCCGAACCCCTTCGCGGTGCGGCTCTATATGGATGTCTGAGGCCCCCAAGGCAATAGCTTGGGTGGTCAGATAGCGGAAGACTTCCTCGCCGCGAATAGTGTCTAGCTGCAGGCTGACTTCGCCGAGGTTTTTGCTGGCTCCAGCATCGGCAATGTTGACTATGCCTGGATCAACTTTTTTCGGCGGCAGGTATTGGCGGACCACTTCTGAAAATGAAGTTTCGGAGATGACTTCAAAGCTCGGGATCAAATTTTCGAAATGGGCCTTCAGGGCTTCGATGGTTTTTTGCGGGGTTTTGACGGTGATACCAATGTAGAGGTGCGAGCCGTCCAGTCGCAGCGGCACGGCGTGAAAATGCACGATACTGGCCTGGTCCATGACATTGGCCAGCTTTTTGACCGTACCATCGACTCGAATGTCGCAGTAGGGCAGCTTCATCATGCTGGCCTGGTCGCGGGTGGCCCTCTCTTCTTGATCTCGCGGATCGTCAGTCATAAGCACTATATTACAGGAAAAATTGTCCCCAGATGTCAACAGATGTGATAGGCTAGACTCATGACTAAATTACCTCTGGTAGCCATAGTTGGCCGGACCAATGTCGGCAAGAGCAGCTTGTTTAATCGCCTGATCGGCGACAATAAATCGATAATTGCCCGTGAAAGCGGCACCACCCGCGACACTGTGACGGCTGTTTTGAACCTCAGAAGTGACAAGGCCTGTTTACTAGCCGATACGGCCGGTCTAAAACTGCGCGCCGAGGATGAATTTGAAGCGACTATCCAGGAGCAAATAGAGGAAGCCGCCGAGGCGGCCGATTTGATCCTGGTAGTAGCCGATGCTTCGACCAGTCCGAGCAACGAGGATCACCGAGTCATCAAAACTGCTCTCAAGAGTAAAAAGCCGGTCATCTTGGCTATCAACAAGACTGACAAAGCTACCAAAGAGACTCTTGCCGACTGGCATACCACCCCGATCCGGCAGTTTATCGAAACATCTGCCACCCAGAGTACCGGTATTAGCGAGCTAATCGAGAAGCTGGACCAGGCTTTTCCTAAAGGCACCAGTCAGCCGCCTAGTGCCGATCTGACTATCGGGTTGATCGGACGGCCAAACGTCGGCAAGAGCAGCTTGTTTAACGCTCTGGGCAAAAAGCAGCAAGCCTTGGTATCTGCCAAAGCCGGCACCACTCGCGACGTCGGCAGCCTGGAGCTGAAATACCACGGCGAGACCTGGCAATTTCTGGACACCGCCGGTATCCGACGCCAGGGTAGGGTACAAGTCGGTATCGAGAAATTCTCGGTGCTGCGGGCTATGCACGCTATCCAGTCCTCAGACATCTGTTTGTTGCTGCTAGACGCCAACGAGCCGGCTGTTCATCTCGAGCAAAAGCTAGCCGGATTGATACGTGAACAGGGCAAAGGCTTGATCGTGGTCATAACCAAGTGGGATAGCAAAGAAAAGGACGACTGGACCGCCGATGAACTTTCATCAAAGATCATGTCGCAGTTCCAACACATCTGGTGGGCACCGCTGGTTTTGACCAGTGCCGTAACTGGCCAAAATGTCACCAAGCTGCTAGAAGTGATCGTAAAAGTTGCCATAAACCAAAAACGGCAAATACCGACCAGGACGCTCAATCGACTACTGGAAGAGGCGATATCGACACACCCGCCAGCCGGCCTGAAAAATCGCAACCCAAAACTGCGCTATATCACCCAGAGCGACGTCAAACCGCCGTCATTCCGGATCTACGGCGCCAAGACCAGCTACTTGCACTGGTCATATATCCGCCGGCTGGATAAGATGATCCGCGAGCTGGCCGATTTCACTGGAACTCCTTTAAAGCTATACTTTATCGATAAGGAGCCCCGAACATGAAACTAATAGTTGGTTTAGGCAATCCAGGTGAGCAGTACGGAAAAACCCGTCACAATGTCGGATTTTTGGCAGTCGATGAGCTGGCCAAAGACCACGAGCTGGTTTTCCGGGAACGGCCGAAGTTCAAATCACTGGTTGCGGAAGGCGAAATAGCTGGAGAGAAAGTCATTTTAGCCAAACCGCATACTTTCATGAACGAATGCGGCTTAGCCGTGCGACTACTGGTAGATTGGCATAAATTAAAGCAGTCCGACGTCCTGGTCATCCATGATGACGCCGACATGGAGTTTGGAAAATTGCGTTTGATAAGCCGTGGTAGCGACGGGGGACACAACGGAGTTGTCAGCCTACAGGAACACGGCCTCGACGACATCTGGCGGCTGAAAATCGGTGTCGCCAATCAGCATCGTCTACCCGGCCAGGCCATAGATTTTGTCCTAACCAAATTTGAAAAAACCGAATGGAACGGCTTGGGCAATATCTTCGGCAACACCATAAACCAAATTATAAATTGGATCAACAAGTCTGAATAAATATTAAACAATTTGCAGGCAAGATGGTCGGGCGTGGCCGCCGAGGTGTTGATGCATTGTCAACATCCCCGACGGTCCGCCCTGTTCTCACCCCGAGACGACCAGATGATGCACTGGCATCGTCCACACTGCTGCGCCAGTGATCTTGTCGAACATCGTTGCATCGACGGCCAGCTTCTGTGAACAACGATTTTCGTCGTCGCGGACGGTTTCTTCTCCCGAGTGCTTGACGCGTAGGTGAACAGTCCCATCGTGGCTGCAGAAACGCTCCGACTCGGTGTGCTCGCTGAGTGTGATGCGGCCGTGGTTGCCATAAACGACTACGGCTTTCGGGATGCCAGCTTCGTCGAAGCGTCGGGCGCTGAAACGAAACTTGCGCCCAAGCAAGCACTTCAGATCGTCGACCGATATCGGATCGATTAAATCTTTTTCCCGATCTTCCAAAAGCATGGTCACGGTGAACTCCTCGGTTCTCTAACCATTCTGGTTGCCTCTCCGGTGTTGGCGAGGATAAAATTTGCCATTGACAAACTCAATCCTCGCCACCAAGAAGCTACTTCTAGCCTGCAAATTGTAACGAACGAGTGATGGCGCTTGCCATCACCGATTGTGGCTTGTTACCACGATTTATATTTCTACCACTACGTTGATTAATTAGCAAACAATTGTACTTGAAATGAAAATGACCCAGTAGGGGTGGGCACTACTGGGCCAATTCCACCCTTCAATCCCACCCAGCGATAAACGACCGTCCGTAAAATGGGGGTCGTCGGTGGAAACCATGCGCAAAGCGCATTGCCGCTATAAAAGGGTTGATTGAAGGGGTTAGTTTGCCTGCAACGTCCGATTGTATAAATACAAGCGAATGCTGCACATAGGTGGAGGGTTGGCCTACATACTCGTTACAGGCAATGCTAACAGTGCAGACATAATAAGCTTACGCTTACTGTGCAATACACTTGTCAAATGTACAAAGCAGTGTTAATACTGCTTACGGAAGGAGAGTTTAGCATCTTATTGTGTCTCTGTCAATCATCTATTGATCGTATGATCTGACAGAGGTGATTGCTGGGCCGAGAATCTGATATACTGCTCATTAGTGAATGGCTATAGTGTGATTGAGAAGGGTGGTCTAGGCTACCCGGAGCCATTGTCACGCATCCGATATCCACCTAAGTTATTGCACGTACTTGGCAGCTTGCCCGAGGCAAAACATTGGGTAGCAATCGTCGGTAGCCGACGCGCTACTCAGTACGGGTTCGATGTTGCGCATAGTTTCGCAGCTGATTTGGCAGCAGCTGGAGTAGTGGTAGTCAGTGGCCTTGCCACTGGTATCGATAGCGCCGCCCACCAAGGAGCACTTCGGGGCAATGGCCTGACGGTAGGCGTGCTCGGCGGCGGCTTCGAGCGAATTTATCCGGCCGGAAATATACAGCTGGTTGAAAAAATAGTGGCCAACGGCGGGGCCGTCCTAAGCGAATACGCGCCGGCCATGCCGCCTTCAAGAGGACAATTCCCAGCGCGCAATCGTATAGTTGCCGGACTATGCTCAATTACAGTGGTTGTTGAAGCTGTAGTTTCTAGTGCTTCGCTGATTACCGCCAACATGGCTCTGGATGAAAACAGAGATGTTATGGCAGTGCCAGGCAACATCAATCAACCAGGATCCGTCGGCTGCAACAATCTGATTAAAGCCGGTGCAGCACCAGTAACAGATGTCAACGACATATTCGAGAAACTAGGACTAGAACCAGCCAAGGACACAAAGTTACTAGCCCGAGGTCACCGCGCCCAAAAGCTGCACCAGCTGATATTGAGCGGAGTTAGTGATGTTGATGAGTTGATTAAGCGGACCGACCTTGAAGCATCCGAAATTTCTTCCCAGCTGACTGAGCTCGAACTCAGCGGTTACGTAAAATCTCTCGGTGGCGGCCAGTGGTCCGTTTAGCGGAGTTGGCGTTTTACCGACTTACGGGCTGCAGCGATATTCTTAGTTGACGTTCTAATTCTTCCAGGAAAAGCGCCGCCAAGCACTGTAAAAAAAGTAGGAATCCTTCCGAGAGCTTTTAGAGCGTCTCTTTCATCCTCAAAAGCACGATCTACATCGTTCAAAATTAATGAGTCACCCAAACTTGCAGCGGCCAACCTTAAAATATGCGCAACTGCTTCTTTTTCTGTTAAATCATCCCGACTAATGGGTCCCGTTTCAGGATCGATAGGATGTGATATTTGTCTGCTAACGGTATCCACCGCCATTCGTGCCCCAGGTATCACAGGTGAATCCAATGATCTGAGACTCTCCCTGGCAGCTACCCAATCATGTTCGGCAGCAGATACTAAGACATCGCCCCAACGGCGGGCTATCCCACTGTCGCGAGGAGCTTCATTTGCTATTTGTAATTCTTGACCGCTATCTAAATTTGACACAGTTTCCTACTCTAGCAAAAAAACACCACTTTTACAATAGTTAGGAGCTCTTAAGAACATTATTTTGTAAGAAAAAATGATGACTTTGCCGCTAGAAACTTTTATTTGGGAAGGGTTCGTGTAAAGATCTAAAGGCATGAGCAAAAGCAATTTGGTTATAGTTGAGTCGCCGGCCAAGGCCAAAACCATCAGTGGTTATCTGGGCAGCGAATTCGAAGTGCTGTCCAGTTACGGCCATATCCGTGATCTTCCGTCTAAAGGCCTAGCCATCGACATCAAGAACAATTTCAAACCGGAATATGAGATTTCACCTGACAAATCAAAAGTCGTCTCGGCGCTGCGTAAAGCCGCCAAAGGCGCCAAAACCGTCTGGCTGGCAACTGACGAAGACCGCGAAGGCGAGGCCATAGCCTGGCATCTGTCGGCCGCCCTCAATCTCAAAGCTGAGCAGACCAAGCGGATTGTTTTCCACGAGATAACCAAAGACGCTATACAAGCAGCGGTCAAAAACCCCCGCAAAATTGACATCCATCTGGTCGATGCCCAACAGGGGCGCCGAGTCCTGGACCGGCTAGTCGGCTATGAGCTATCACCAGTGCTGTGGCGCAAAATCCGGCCCGGTCTGTCGGCTGGGCGAGTCCAATCTGTAGCTGTCCGGCTGATAGTCGAGCGTGAGCGCGAGATCCGAGAATTTGAAGCCGGCTCTCAGTTTGTGATCACCGGTATCTTTGCTACCAAAAACAAACATCAATTGCCTGTCGAGGCCATCGACAAATTCGCCGCCGAGTCCAATGCTCACGAATATTTGAAATTATCAACAAAAGCTAACTTCACGGTTGGCCAGATCAAGAAGTCACCAGGTACGCGCCGGCCATCGCCGCCATTTACCACCTCGACCCTCCAGCAAGAGGCCTCTAGAGGCATAGGTATGGGCGTCCGCTCGACTATGCGTCACGCCCAGGGTTTATATGAATCCGGCCATATCACTTATATGCGTACCGACTCTCTGAATGTGTCAGAGCAATCGATCACGGCAGCACAAAAATGGATAAGCGGCGAGTTCGGAGCTGAATATTCGAATCCGACCCGATATAAAGCCAAGACCAAAGGCGCTCAGGAAGCCCATGAAGCCATCAGGCCGACTCGGGTCGATGTCGAGGTGGCCGGCAAAGACGAATCCCAGAAAAAGATTTACCGGCTGATCCGCCGCCGTTTCTTGGCTTCCCAGATGGCGCCGGCCAAAATCGAAAAAACTGAGGTGTTGATCGACAATTCCGCCCACAAAGTCGGCCTAAAGGCTGTCGGCGAGATGTTGGTGTTCCCGGGTTGGTTGAAAATGGGACGCAGCAAAGACGATATAATCCTACCCGAAGTGGTCGAGGGCGACAATCTCGGGATGGTAGAGTTAAAAGCTAGGCAAACCTACGAGAAACCGCACGGTCGCTACACCGAGAGTGCCCTGGTCCGAAAACTCGAAGAGCTAGGCATCGGCCGGCCGAGCACCTATGCGCCGACGATTTCCACCATCGAGACCCGAGGTTACGTCCAGCGAGGCGAGTCCGAGGGAGAAGACCGGGCTGTGATTATTCTGACCGCCAAAAACGGCAAGATCGAAAAAGTTGAGGAAACCGAACATTACGGGGCCGATCGTGGCAAATTGGTGCCAACACCGAGCGGCGAGCAGGTGACTGACTTTTTGCGCGAACATTTCAAAGACATCATGGATTACGATTTCACAGCCGAAGTCGAGAGCAATCTCGACAAAGTCGAGGATGGGGACAAGAAGTGGCAGACCGTCGTCGGCGATTTCTACAAGGGCCTTCACAAACAAGTCGACGTAGCTGCCAAGGTCAAAAAATCAGAGGCCGCCCAGGCAAGACTAGTCGGCAAGGATCCGAAGTCTGGCAAGCCGATTTATGCCCGTTACGGCCGCTTCGGTCCGATGTTGCAACGCGGCGAATCGGGTGAAAAGTCCAAAGACGAGGAAAAGCCCGATTTCGCGCCGTTGCCACCAGGTGAGCGGATCGAGACCATTGAGCTTAAAGCCGCTCTGCACGCCCTGAGCTTGCCCCGGACTCTCGGTACTGATGCCACAGGTGACGAGATCAGCGTCCATATCGGCCGTTTCGGACCGTATATTAAAGTCGGTGAAAAGAATGTCAGCCTCGGTGATGATCACGATCCCTACACCGTCGATCTCGAAACGGCAAAAAATGTGATTACTGCCGGCAAACGCAAAGACACCATGAAATATATCCAGAAATTTGAAGCCGAGGGGATCAATGTCCTGAAGGGCAGGTATGGACCGTACGCCACTGATGGCAAAGTGAACGCCTCGATACCAAAAGACCAAGATCCAAAGACCATCAAACTCGAGTCTATCCAACAATTACTCAAAGACGCACCGGCTAAAAAAGGCCGCTTTGGCCGAAAAAAGACAAATTAACAGATTGACTTTGATCATAATATTTTGTAGAATTGGCAAGTTAACATTTGGAGTGTCTAGCTCGACATATGTAAAATCTCGTTTTACAGAGTAAATCATCTTGAGCGAAAGCTGTTTTGTCTGAATGAGAGGTATCAATAGATACATCGAAAGAAGAAAAATAGATTGCAGCCGAGATTAGTTGATCTGGAAATATGAGAGCTTTGCGTAGGTCGAGTTAATCGTAGCG
>CAZLKQ010000002.1:0-39378 GCA_964560175.1 uncultured Candidatus Saccharibacteria bacterium | reverse complement strand
CACTGTCGGGCAATATGACGATGGCACACCGGGTGAGTTGTTCCTGCGGGTGGCCAAACAAGGCTCGACCCTAGCCGGTATCATGGATGCCTTCGCCATTAGCATCAGCCACGGTCTGCAGTACGGCGTACCGCTCAAGGCCTATGTCAAAGCTTTCATCAACATGAACTTTGCGCCGGCCGGCCTAACTGATGACGAAGAGATCCGCACAGCCGCTTCATTAGTCGACTACGTTTTCCGCCGCTTGGCCCAAGACTACCTGTCATTTGATGATCGGCTGGAGCTCGGACTGGCCAATTTTGAAGACCAACCAGTCGCCCAGGCTAGCTTGCTAGACACGACTGATGTAACTGAACAGAATCAGCCACTAATAGTTGATGAGACCTTGGAGCAACCAGAGACAGCTCCGGTGATCACCAGCGAGGAGCCTACTGAGCCGGTTGTCGAAACAGCAGCGACCAAAGCCCCACAGCCCGTTAGGACCGAGACGGCACCGCTTTGTTACAACTGTGGCAATCAAACTCAAAGAGCCGGTTCATGCTACGTCTGCACAGCCTGCGGAACAACTACAGGTTGTTCATAAACTAAATAAGGAGATTTATATGTCAGGACCAGAAGAAAGACACCCAGATTGGCCTCGCCCAGGTCACGCAGGGGAGCTAAATGAATGGGCAATAGAGCAAGACAGAGAGGCTGAAGCAGAGGGTAGGGATTCTAATCTAGCCGATATTTTTGATGGCGACGCTATGAATAGCTGAATTCATCAGACCTTTAGATGTTAAAATGATTTCATGAAGACAGTTGTACTTTACCGGGAGAAAAGCGAGCAGGCCAGGCCTGTTGAAGCCTTTATCCGTGATTTTGAACGCAATACTGGCATGAAGGTGAAAAAATTAGAGCTCGACAGCCTAGAGGGCAGTAAAACCGCCGAGTTATATGGGATCGAAGTTTACCCGGCGATTTTAGTGACTCGTGAAGATAAAGAGTTACAAAATATGTGGCAGGGCATGCAGCTGCCGCCAGTTTCCGAAGTCGAACACGCCGCCAGGGCGTAAACGCCCAGTAATTAGTATTTAGGAACTAGGAATTAGTATAAAAACAACAAAACACTTGCGTTTTTGGGGTAAGTGTGTTATATTAGTGGAGTAATGATCAAAACAGATCAAAAAGGAAAACAAAAATGGCTGAAGTAAGTTCTCGAATCAGCGAAATAGACCCCAGAACCATAGTGCCGCATAAAGGTCCAACTGTTGGTACCGAACCAGATGCCAAAACTTATCGAGGATTAAGTCCTGAACAAAATGATACGGCTATAAATCTGCGTAATGAGCATAAGGAAGCAGTCAAGCAAGTCGAGGAGGCTGAAGAGGACTGGGTTAGATCTAGAACCTCAATGCCACACATTCAAGAGCGATCACGAGATGATTTAACAAACGCCCACAATGCTTATGACGCTAATCTTTGGCGCGCAAGTCAACATAAACAAGAACATTTATCTGGATACAAGGAGCAAGCCGAAATGGATGCCAAAACTGCAGCTGAAGAAGCTCAAATTGTCGGGGAAGAAGTTAATTTAGGTGACCAAAAATGACCGAACAAGACCCAAATCTGCAGCAGAACGGTATGGACTCAGACAAGTACCACGGAGAATTTACAATATCAACAGCACACGACTTAGTAAAAGAAGTACAGGGGTTAGAGGACAGGCCAGCTGAAGAGTACTTTGAAGTTTTGCAGGGAGCAGTTGCCGCTCAGGGACACCTTGATATGGCCGCTGCTATTGAACGAGTTTCAAAAACTTCAATGGGCACACTTTTACGGGGTAGCTTTGAACCAATTGTCACCAGCACAAGAGATGGCAAACCAACAAGCACACAGTCTGCCGAGCAATGGGCACGTGAGTATATCGCTTTTGGCTTGGGCATTATGTTAGCTGATCTATATGACTTGAGTCAGGGACGCCATCATGGACGAAGAGGAGGTAAGCAAGGGACTTCAACAATTGCTGATTTGCAGGTTGGTAGTGATCTCGATAAAGAGTTGTTTATGACTTATGCTCGCATATTTGCGCGTGAGCCGGAAAGACTCGATGCCACCACGCCTACACCTGATGAAGTAACGGATATAAATCTGATGCGCATAACTCCAGAAGATCGGGCTAGAGGTGTGGTTACTTTGGAAGGGCAACCTGATAAAATTGTACGTTTTCAAAAAGTAACCGTCGATTCAAATGTCCCCGGATTTAACTTTGAGATGTGGCGCCACAATCATCGCGGTTTTATTCGAGGCAACGAAACCGACTATCACAAGCTGTATCTAGAACAAAAATAGCCGGCTCCAACTAAAGGACTTGCATTTTTTGATGAAGTGTGTTATATTAGTGGAGTAATGATCAAAACAGATCAAAAAGGAAAACAAAAATGACTGAAAAATTACAAATTCCTAAAGGTTTAAGCTCAGAAGTAGGTGATCAGGCCAAAAAATTCTATATAACACATAGATCACATGTACGAAATATAGACAAACTAGAAAAAGAGCTAAAAGAAATACCTCCACTAGAAAAAATAGATACCAAAAATTGGTACCAAAGGTCAAGCAGAGTTAATAAGGAACAGCAATTTGATAGTGAATTAGTAAACAAAGACGCGAATCTGTGGCAGGCGCATGAACACAAAAACGAACATCTACCAGAATATATTGAGCAGGCAAAACAAGATGCTGAAGCTGCTGGGCATGAAATTCATCTGAAAGAAACCGAAGGATAGGAACACAAAATGACAGAATTCATCAATGAAGAACAACCACATCAAGCAGATCAATTAGAATTTATTGAACCAGAAGCTTCCATAGTCGTTGAACCTGAACGGGAAGAAAGATCAAGATTATCAAGATTGGGAAGTGCTTTGGCACGTGCTACCGCTGGTTTTGCTGAACGTGTGGATACAAAAGCAAGAAGTTTGCCCGAAGATTACGGTATTTCCCGGACACATGAGCAAAAACTATCCCATGGGGTCAGTTCTGCGCAGCGTCAAATACAGCGAGAAAATTTAGAGCGTCAGAAAGTTATGGCCACAGAACGAAAACAAAGAGAACGCCGATTAGCTGATAACCAGAAGTTACAAGAGCGAAATGAGGCCAATCGTAGAGGTATGACTGTCCGACAATTGCGGCGCCACAAAGAATTTGTAAAAGATTTACGATCCAGAGATCAGAGGAAAAAGGGTCCAACATACTACTAAGAGCAAAGCTCTTGTGATCAGGCCTTGGTGGATCTATAATTAGGTAAATCCGTGGAGCGGTAATCGGCCGTAAGGAGAAGAAAGAAAGGCCAACCGGCCAAGTAGAATCTTCCGGTGTGAGACCTGTCAGATCTCAACAAATTAAGTCCCAAGTAGGATGGTACCGCGCCCAAAAAGCGCTCCTACAAATAACAGGGACTTTTTTATTTGGAGAAAAATATGAGCGAGGCCAAGAAATCACAATTTAGTAAAATCGAACAGGACTTGATCAAAGTTTGGGCTAAAGAGAAGACTTTTGAAAAATCTCTGGAGAATCGCAGCAAATCCAAAAGATTTCGGTTTTATGACGGGCCGCCATTTACATCCGGTCCACCGCACTACGGTCATGTCGAGCAGAGCGCCCTCAAAGACGCGATCGCCCGCTATAAAACCATGCGCGGTTACTACGTGCCGCGCCGGACTGGGGCCGACACTCACGGTTTGCCAGTTGAAAATCTAGTCGAAAAAGAGCACCAATTCAAGACCAAAAAAGACATCGTCGCCTTTGGCATCGACAAGTTCAATAAAGCCTGCGCCGAAGTAGTTTTCCGCCATAAAACTGATTTTGACGAGATGTACCAACGTCTAGGCCGCTGGGACAATCCCGCAACTACCTACGCTACGCTCGACGATGACTACATCGAATCGGTCTGGTGGGTTTTTTCTGAGCTGCACAAAAAAGGCCTGGTCTACAAAGGCTTCAAAAGTATGCCTTACTGCCCGCGCTGCGCTACGCCGCTGAGTAATTTTGAGGTCAATGACGGCTACAAAGACGATGTGCCAGACCCAAGCGTCTTCGTGAAATTCAAGCTCAGCCAAGTACTGGACACCTCGCTGCTGGCCTGGACGACCACGCCGTGGACTCTGCCGGCCAATGCCGCCCTGGCAGTCCAGCCGAGCGCCGATTATGCAACCGTCGAAATGAAACATGATGGGGACGGTTGGAGTAAGGGCGAAAAATTGATCCTAGCCAAGAAACGGCTCGACGTACTAGATCTAAAAAAAGCTGAGTACAAGGTCATCAAGACCGAGAAGGGCAGCAAACTGGTCGGTACTACCTACCAACCACTCTATACATTCACCAATTTGACGGATGAAGAGAAGAAAAAGGCCTTTCGGGTCTACGCCGAAAAATCAGTCAGCCTGGAAGACGGTACAGGCATCCTGCATGTGGCGCCGCGCTACGGTGAAGTCGACTTGGAAATGGGTCTGCGCGAAGGGTTGCCCCTGATCTCCAGCGTCGATGGTAACGGCCAGATGGTAGAGACCATGGGTGACTGGGCTACAATGTTTTTCAAGTCTGCTGATAAGCACATCATTGCCGATCTAACTCATCAGGGGCGGATCTTTGCCGCCGAGACTTTCACTCATACCTATCCGTTTTGCTGGCGCTGCGAAACACCGCTGCTTTACTACGCCATGCCCAGCTGGTTCGTAGCAGTCAGTACTATTCGCGATAAACTGGTCAAAGCCGGCAAGCAAGTCAACTGGGTCCCCGGCCATGTCAAACAGGGACGTTTCATCAAATGGCTGGAAGGTGCGCGGGATTGGGCAATCTCACGCAATCGCTTCTGGGGGGCGCCGATCCCGGTTTGGGTAAACGAAGCCGATGATGAAGATCGCATCATAGTCTCGAGCTTAGATGAACTGCGAAAACTCAGTGGCCACAAATCAGACTTTGACTTGCATAGGCCCGGCATTGACCAGATTGTCATTAAAAAGGGCGGCAAAACCTATCGTCGGATCGAAGAAGTATTCGACTGTTGGTTTGAGTCGGGCAGCATGCCGTATGGCCAAGACCATTATCCGTTTGAAAATAAAGCGCAGTTTGAGGCCTCATTCCCGGCTGATTTCGTCTGCGAAGCCATCGAACAGGTACATTTGTGGTTTTACACGCTGCACGTCCTGTCGGTAGCGCTCTTCAACAAGCCGGCTTATCAAAATGTCGTGGCGACTGGTCTGATCCTCGGCGCTGACGGGTTGAAGCTCAGCAAACGTCTGCGCAACTACCCACCGGTCGAAGAAGTCTTCGATGAATTTGGCGCCGATACCCTGCGATTTTTCTTGTTGGAGAGCCCGTTGATGAGCGCTGGCGACACTAGATTGGACCGCGACGCCCTGCGTGATGTCATGCGCAATATCTTTATGACGATGAGTAACGTCCACAGCTTTTTCAAAACTTACGCCGACATCGACAAATGGACCCCACCTGCAGCTTTCAGCTTGCAGCCTTCAGCCAACATACTAGACCAATGGATTATCGCTCGGCTAAACCAGACGATCGCCGAGACGACCAACCAAGCCGATGCCTACAAGATCAACAAAGCCGTCCAGCCGTTACGTGAGTTAGTAGACGACCTCTCAAACTGGTATGTCAGGCGATCACGCCGGAGATTTTGGAAGAGTCAAAATGACGAAGACAAAGCCCAGGCATACCAAACACTCCACTACGTTTTGGTGCGAACCTGCCAGTTGTTTGCGCCTTGGGCGCCGTTTTTGAGTGACCACATCTACCGCGACTTGGCCGAAGGAACTGACCTGCCGGTTTCGGTCCATCTGAGCGACTGGCCAGAGGGCGACAAGATTAATAAGGCGTTGATAGGGTCTATGAACTCGGCCCGGCAGACCATCAATGATGCTCTAAGCGCGCGGGCTGAGGCCAAAATAAAGGTCCGCCAACCGCTGGCCAGCCTGACCATCTCTACACCTCTCAAAGTCGACGAGCAGCTGGTCCAAATAATTGCTGACGAAGTAAATGTCAAAGTCGTGGACGTCAAGAAATCAGCCAAGACTTCTATAAAACTCGACACCAAGCTCACCAGCGAACTAAAAGCCGAAGGGCTGGCTCGCGATACCATTCGCGCGATCCAACAAACCAGGCGGGCATTGGATCTCAAAGTCGACCAGCGAATAGATTTGACACTGGCTACTAGCAATAAAGGTTTGCGCGATGCCCTCGAAGCTTTCCAGGAACATATCGCTGCCGAGACCCTGGCTAAAGACTTAAAGATCGCGGCCAAGTCGCCGACTGGCTATAAAACTAGCGAACTGCATTTGGGTGATATCGCATTGTCAGTATCCATAAAACCTTTGTAGATGAAAAAACAGAACTTGTTGTTAATCGCGCCAGCCCTGCTACTGAGCGCCATTAGCGCGGTAACTATCTGGTCACTAGCCCAAACAAATCAAACTCGTTCCAATCTGATCCTGGCCAACATTATATTTGCCGGAATCGGTATTTTGTTATTTTTTGCGGTTGCCAAGCTCAAAAAGTCCACATTTTTCGCCGCCGTAAACCAAGTTTATTTACTGGCCGTTGGTCTGTTGATCCTAGTTTTGTTGATCGGCCGGCCGATCGCTGGTGCCCAGCGTTGGTTTGATTTTGGATCATTCAGTTTGCAGCCGTCTGAATTCGGCAAACTGGCCCTGATATTACTACTGGCTCGCTACTTGGCCAAACACAAAGATGAAGGACAAGCGAAATTGGTGCTAGGCTCTTTGCCTTATGTATTGCCAATTGCTGCCTTGGTTGCCATCCAGCCCGATCTCGGCAGCGCTGTCATTTATTTCTTGATATGGGGAGTCATGTTGGTGGCCAGCGGGCTGACTGCTAGATCGGCTGCCTATATGTTAGCGGCTGTATTTATAATAGGCTTAGTCAGCTTGCCGAGACTGGCTGATTACCAAAAAGCCAGAGTCGAGACATTCTTGGAACCATTGAGCGATCCCCGTGGCAGCGGCTATAACTCCCGCCAGGCCCTAATCGCCATCGGCAACGGCGGCCTGTGGGGCCAGGGCTTGTGGAGCGGCGACCAGAGCCGCCTGAAATTTCTGCCGACTCCGCAGACTGACTTTATCTTTGCCGTCACAGTCGAGAAGCTGGGTTTTGTCGGCGGGGCATTGGTTCTGCTCAGCGAGGGAATGTTAATTGTCTTGATTTTAAAAAGGGCAGGCCCGGGCGACCAATATGAGCAATTAGTAGTGGTTGGTGCAGCCAGCTTATTTGCCGCCCACAGCCTCATCAACATCGGCATGAACTTGGCGGTTTTGCCGGTTGTCGGCTTGCCTTTGCCGTTTATGTCTTACGGGGGCAGCCACACTATTGCCAACTGGCTGCTGCTGGGAATCGTAGCCACTGTCCGGCCAAGCCGGCCCCTTGCCAACATCGGCTAGATCTGTTAAAATCAGCCCAAGAGTTTTCGACAAGCAATGAAAAAAGCTGTAATCACCACCGGTTCGAAGCAGTATCTAGTCCATGAAGGTATGGAGTTGGATGTCGAATTGCTGGACCACGACAAAAAAGCTAAGTTCGATTTTGAACCTTTACTGGTAATTGACGAAGACAAAGCCAACATCGGCCAACCAACTGTCAAAGGCGCCAAAGTCACCGCCAGCCACGTCGAAGACGTCAAAGGCGAAAAAGTCATAGCCATTCGCTACAAAGCCAAAAAGCGCGTCAATAAAAAGCGCGGTCATAGGCAAAACTACTCCCGAATCAAAATCGACAAAATCACTTAAGGCTACAGGCTGCAAGCCAAAAATTTATAAATCGGACCTCCAATAGCTATAATTTTGTTTGATGTTGGAAGTAGGACAATCCAACATTGAAACCTCAATGCTAAACTGAGTTTATGTCCTTCATATATCATGGGGTCCCAGAAAAAATGATTGGCGATGTATTACAGCCTCTCAATGTATTGAAATCAATGGATCAGAATATCTATAACTCCAAGACATCCAAGTATAAAGGGCGTGAGGAAGTTATGCAGCAAGAAGTTCAAATCCTAAACTGCCGGTGGGGCGATGTCCTAAACTGCTTACCATTCCATCCACAAAAAATCTTTGACCTACAAAAGCAAATGGGTCTGATCCAAAAGGTAGAACCCTACAGATTTTACGAAATTGACACAGACAAAGATTTGGATATAAAGAAAGCTGTCATTTTTTTCAAAACGGCACCAGGAACTAAACACATTTCTTTCAAACCAGCAATTGAGGTTGATTTAGAAGCACTAGATTTCATACCAGAAGCCACCATTGCATATTACCGCACACTGGTTGGTACCGGTCAAATGCCCTTTAATTACCAGTTCGTCCCGCATTTTTTGTATCAGGGATCAATAAACACCAAGAACCTGAAAGTAGTTACGCTTTCGACCTAGAGGAACTAGAGTCAGATCGCCTAGCTTTTTCGACATCAAGAGCTTTACAAAAAAGTGTATGCATGATATAGTATCAATATGAAAGAAAAAGAAATAGCTGGCATCAAACTCGATACCCTTGAAGATCCGATCCGACAAGCTCTTATTACATACGAACATTTATCAGATGACCGTTTAGGTATTGATGTTGATGCTGCCGCAAAACTTGAGTTAACACCTGACAAACCCAACTCAGCTCGAAGTGCGACTCCAATAACTTTTAATGGTCAGCCAGCAGGGATGCTATACGTTATAGGGTTTAAGCCGGAAGATGGCAGTGGTGACGAAAAAACTTTCAGTTTGAAGGATTTAAGCGTCGACTCTCCTTACCCAACTGCGGCAAAAGTTGTGCCACGTAGTAAATCAGGCGTACACAGTGAAGGTTTACTGACTATAGTTAGCCAAAAAATTGAATCCCCAAATACCGAACCAGAATTATTCAATGGAACCTTTGATTTGCTAGGTCTTGACGGTACATTGATTAGAAAAATTGGTGAACTTGGCCATCAGTCGAGTATTGATCTAGCTGAAGCTACACCACTTTCGACTTATACTGTTGGTCATCGCGTAGATAGTGATGGAACACTAGAGAGGTTCGGTGATCCACATGCAGTCTTTAGCAGCTTGCCTGATGAAGTTCAGTTTTGTGCGTTCCTTGCAGTTAGTGACGAAGTGTATCGTGCTCATCCTGAAATACTAACCAGTATCGATACGCAAGAACCACGCAAATAATTTAGTTTTTAGACTTCAGTTTAGTCTTGAGTATATGGGAGGCTGCCGGAGCTACGGAGATAAATATGATAGCCAGGATCACATACTCGACATAATCCTTGAGCCACTCGATATTCCCCAGCCAGTAGCCGCCGCCAATTAGCAGGAACGTCCATAGGGCGCCGCCGGCTAGATTGTAGGCCAGAAACTTGGAGTAGGGCATTTTACCGACTCCGGCCAGGATCGGCGCGAAGGTCCGGACTACCGGAATAAACCGCGCCAAAACGATCGTTTTGGCGCCGTGGGTTTCGTAAAAAACTTTGGCTTTTTCGATATTACTTTTGGAAAAGAAAAGCGACTCTTCCTTGGTAAAAATCCGATGGCCGAGCCTGGCACCAAAACTATAGCCAAAACTATCGCCGGTCACTGCTGCTATGAAACAACCAGCAATCAGAGGGATGACCGACAAACCCGATGAATCCTGGGCAGCAAAAAAGCCGGCCGTGAAAAGCAGGCTATCTCCGGGTAAAAAGAGGCCAATTAACAGTCCAGATTCGGCGAAAACTACTCCAAAGATGGCTAAATAGCCGAGGACAATAATGTTTTCTGGACTAAAGAAAGAAAGAATTGAACTCATGGCAGATTAAAAGACCTTAACAGTAGTCAGTGGAAATAGACGTAGCACCAACTCGCCTTTTATCAGTTCAATCGGCACAGTTCCCAACTCGTTTCTGGAGTCGAGCGAGCCGCCAGGGCTGCGATTGTCGCCCATCACAAAGATCTCACCCTCGGGCACGGTCAAATCTACCTGGCCGACAGTAAAAACCAGGTCATTTTTGTAGTCAATGTCCGGGTCAAAGCCTTCGGGGTGTTCAGCGTTATAAATTAGCACTTGGCCGCTTTCGAGTTGTACCCGTTCCCCGGGCAGCGCCACCACCCTTTTTATAAGCTGTCGGCTGTCAATAAAAGGATCATTGAAAACTATAATATCGCCGCGGCTAGGCCGATAATCTTTACGCAGGGCCAAGGAGGCAGTTTTTCGCAGTTTGGAGATGATCAGCCGATCGCCGTTCTCCAAAGTCGGGTGCATGCTTTGGCCGCTAACTTGGTAGGTGTGGATTACAAAGAATTGGATAAAAGCCACCAGTGCAATGACCAGTACCACAAAACGTAGTAAATAAAACAACCCTGAAAAACGCCTACCAGTTTTTTTGGGCATCACATTATCTGGAGTTTGGCCGACATTTTGGTTTGTATTGGGCTGATCCATTTCAAAAGTATAACAGTCAAACTGCCCGCCAGACTGCTGATTATGCGTTATAATTGTTTGAGTATATGAATTCATCTAAAAATACTTTTCGAGTGCGAAAAGCATATTCCGGTGGCGCTAGACAGTTGTTCTGGCGACAAGGTGTATCTAAAGATACATCGAGAAGTCAAACGGCTGGATAGTGCGCCGGATATGTTTTGCAGCAGAAAGGGTATTTTGAGATGAGTTCAGAGCAGAATTCTAAAAAACCAGCGCATATAGACGGCGTAGTGGGCGGGCGACGCTCTCTAACTGACCACTTGCCCCTGAACCGCGCCAAACAAACCACCCTGCGTTCGGAAGATTTACACCGTCCGCGCAAGTCTTTTTCGCCGTCCGAACTCGATGACGACCTGTCTCGTATCCAGCCCAGCGCCGATCCTCCAAAACGCCGGTTTTGGCGGCGTAAGAAGTCAGCCAAACGCAGCCGCGTCAAAAAGACTTTCATATTTTCTGGCCTGGCGGTTTTTGCTATTTTAGCTTTTCTGGGCATCAAATTTATCATCGCAATTCAAAACATTACCGAACGGAATCTCAATGGCGGGGCACTGGCACTTCAGGACAATATCGACCCAGCCCAACTCAAAGGGGAGGGTGATGGTCGGGTAAATATCCTGGTAATCGGCATCGGTGGAGCCGGACATCCAGGCGGCCAACTGGCCGACACCATTATGGTTGTTAGCATTGATCCGCTAAACAATGAAGTCGCCATGCTTTCCGTGCCGCGCGATCTGTATTTGACGGTTCCCGGCCATTACTCGATGCGTATCAATGAAGTCCACGCCGTCGGCGAATCTGATAAAACCCAGAAAACTAAGGGCGGCGGGCCAGCCCTGCTAGCCGATAATATCGAAAAAGTCATCGGTGTCGACATCCACTACTACGTGCGGATTGATTTTGACGGCTTTATCCGGGCAGTCGATACAGTTGGCGGTATCGATATCAACGTCGAAAATTCGGTCTTTGATCCGTTTATCGAGAATCGCTTTGGCAGCGGCAAATACGGCTTTTCGATCAAGCCAGGCCAGCAGCATTTGGACGGCGCGACTGCTTTGCAATATGGCCGTTCTCGCAAAACTTCTAGCGATTTTGCCCGGGCCGATCGCCAACAGGCAGTCCTAGTAGCTTTGAAAAATAAGATCCTGAGCCTAACCACCCTGACAAATCCGATCAAAGTTTCTTCGCTGATCTCGGCTGCCGGCGATCATTTGCGAACTGACCTAGCAATTCCCGACGAGATCATGAAACTAATCGAGATAGCCAAACGCCTGGACGATAGCAAGGTAACCAACTACGTCCTGAGCAATGCCGGCGACAATTATTTGTCATCCCAAAATATCAACGGCGCTTCGGTCTTAGTGCCCAAGGCCGGGCTGAATAATTTTAAAGAAATCCAGAAGTTTGTACGCAGCCAATTCTTTGTGGACGGCTTTATCAAGCAGGAAGCAGCAGCCATTACCGTGCTCAATGGCACCAAAACCAACTCGATGGCCACCAAAGTGGCGGATTATTTGAAGGCCTATGGCTATAAAGTGGTCAACACTGGTGATGCGCCACAAAAAGGTTTGCCGACCACCACCATTTATGACCAGTCCAACGGCCAGAAGCCTTTTACCCTGAAGCTGCTGGAAAAACGGCTCAAAGTCGGTTCGGCTCCTGGCGTGGCCCCTGGGGTAACTTCGAGTTCCGATATCGTTATAATTATCGGTGAGGATTTCAAATTACCATGAGCCCAACACTCCCATTCACCATTCACCATTTACTATTCTCCATACATTATCCGTTTTCAGTTTTCCATGGAGAACGGACAACGGTAAACGCACGGAAAACTGAAAATGGTCAACGGCCAATGGCTCCCGAAGGGAGCGCGGGATGAATCGCCACCTAGTAGTCACCATCCACGCCGGTCTGACGATTGCCCAGGTACTGGCGGCCTTGTTGTTTATCGAGTTGAAGCTACTACCTCTGGCATTGTTGGCCGCTCTGAGCGGAAAGTGGCGGGTTTTCAGCATTTATCCCTATCGTTTCCTGAGGAATCTAAGAGCCAATAGCTGCGATGTGATAGTTATCATCTCCAGTGTGGTGCTGATGCATTTTTATGTCAGCCGGCCCTGGATCCTGGCAGCTCACACGGTTTTTCTTAGCGCTTGGCTACTATTTCTCAAACCAGCCCGTAGCCGCGTTGCTATCGCCGCACAGGCTGCCTGCTGCCAATTCTTGGGTCTAACAGCACTTTGGTTGATGGGTGTTGAGCAGGGATTAGTGGGGGTGGTGGCGATCGCTGGAGCGGCCGGTATCAGTTACTTTAGTGCCCGGCACCTTTCAAATGCGATTTCCGGTGAAGATGCTACCCGGCGGCGGATCATGGCGCTGGCCTGGGCGGTCATGACGACCCAACTAGCCTGGCTTTGTTGGACTTGGTCGATTACTTATCGTTTACCCGGTGAACTCCTGATTCCCCAGTACTCTTTAATTGCGGTTTTCCTGGGTTATTTTGCCTCTCATCACATGTTTGTCTTCCGGGACCATAAACGCCGCCTGCCGACTGGTTTTATCGTTCAACAAAGCGGTCTTTTTGCTCTGGTTTTGGCGGCCATTATCATCCTCACCCCCTGGTTGAACTAGCCCGCCTCTCGCACTGCGTGACTCGAGACATTTACCATTATCCATTTACCGTTGGCCGTACATTGACCATGAGCCATTCTCCATTGAAAATTGAAAACGGATAATGTGTGGTGAATGGTTAATGGTGAACTGATAATGTTTTTGCAAATACAGTGCAAAAGCCGGACCGCTCAATAATTTTGAACCCAACCGCTTCAGCTAATTTCACCAGTTCTGGTTGTTGAGACGGCTCTGATTCCAGGATCAAGTACCCATTTTTGTCCAGATACGGTTTCAGGTTCACAAATAGCCGTCGATAATGATCCAAACCATCAGAACCCGAAAATAGAGCGCTTTTGGGCTCTTTTAGGACCTCAGCCGACAATTCTGAGCTGTCGGGCAGATAGGGCAGGTTAGCCACGATCACGGCAAACAAGTCCTTTATATCATTCATGAGATCTGAGTGGATAAATGAAATATCATGGATGTTATATTTGGCAGCGTTACCTCTGGCAACATTCAGCGCGGCGTCGGATATGTCACTGGCGCTGACCTGCAAATCCGGCCGATTTACCTTCACGGCCACAGCGATTGCGCCGCTGCCGGTCCCTAGATCCAGAACCACCGAGTTTTTAGGGGCATGTTTGAGGGTTTGGCTGACTAGCTCCTCAGTTTCCGGCCGGGGGATCAAAACACTAGTGTTGACGTTGATTTCCAGCCCATAAAAATCCTTTTTACCCAAAATATAAGCAATCGGTACATGATCCAACCGCTTCTTGAGAAGCCTCTCAAACTTATACAGGGATGGTCCTTGTAGAGTTATTTCGGGGTGGGCTAACAGATATGCACGATCGCGTCCGGTGGCATTTTCCATCAACATTAAAACATCCAATCGTGCCGATTTTATGTTGGCCGACTCTAATTGTTGTTGGCTGGATCTGACTACATTAGCTAATGAGTTTTGCATGATCAGCTAATTTGTCGAGTAAGTCGTCGATGTCGCCGTCGAGAGCTGCCGGAATATTTGACCGGGAATAATTAATGCGATGGTCAGTGATCCGATCTTGGGGGAAGTTGTAGGTGCGGATCTTCTCACTGCGATCACCAGTGCCTATCTGCGCTCTTCGGGTAGTCGAAGCCTCTGATTGTTCATCGGCGATTTTTCGAGACAGCAGACGGGATCGTAGGACACCTAACGCTTTGGCTTTGTTTTTGATCTGGCTCTTCTCGTCCTGACAGGTTACAACGAGTCCAGTAGGCAAGTGAGTGATCCGCACGGCTGAATCGGTAGTATTAACGGATTGGCCACCGTGTCCGCCTGATCTATAGACATCGATCCTGAGATCCTTTGCCTCAATCTGGATGTCGGTTTCCTCAGCTTCAGGCAATACGGCTACTGTGGCGGTCGAAGTGTGGACCCGGCCTTGTGACTCGGTGATAGGCACTCTTTGCACACGGTGGACGCCCGACTCAAATTGCAAACGGCCATAGGCTGACGGGCCAATAAGTTTGAAAATTATCTCTTTAAACCCACCTGCGCCCGAAGGACTCTCAGTGATCAGCTCGGCTTTCCAGCTATTACGCTCAGCGTAGCGGATATACATACGGTACAGATCACCGGCAAACAAGGCCGATTCATCGCCGCCGGCCCCGGCTCGGATTTCCAAGATCGCATTTTTGGCGCCATTGGGATCAGCTGGGTGGAGAAAATCCTCAATCTTGGCCTCTAAAACCTTCATCTGCTCATCCGTCCTAGCCATTTCATCAGAGGCCATGTCAGCCAGCTCTGGATCGCTTAGCATGGCCTCAGTCTCACCGCGGGATTTGCGGAGGCGTTCCAGCTCATCTGCCAATTGCAGAATCTGCCCCAGCTCGCCGTGGCGTTTGGCCTTGGCGACATAATCATCTTTGGCGTGAGCGCCTGCTGAGCCCAAAAAATCGGTTAGATCTTGGTATTCTTTGCGTAGTTCGTCCATGTTTATAGGGTACAGCGTAAAAAGGGAAGAAGGTAGAGCCTACTCGGCTTTTTTGTCGGCTTTAGCCTTAGCTCTAGCTTGATTTTTGGCATGACTAGCAGCCGATTTGGCACGCAACTCAGTGGCGGCAGCCGAACGGGCTTTGAATTTGTCTACCCGGCCTTCGATATCGACTAGTTTCTCCTTGCCGGTGTAGAAGGGGTGTGAATCACTGCTGATGTGGATGTCGACTAGAGGGTAGTCCTGGCCATCGACTTTGACGGTCTTGTCGGTTGTGGCAGTCGATCGAGTGACAAAGGTCGCGCCAGTCGAGCTGTCGCGGAAGGCCACCGTTCGGTAGTTGTCTGGGTGCAAATCCTTTTTCATAGTTTTTATATCTTAGCTTCTCGAGGTAAAAACGTCAATATCCAGTGGGCCATTCCGCATAGGCCATCGCGCCCACTTTTGGCAGCAAAAGTGGGTCAAAACTGCCCGACACAGGACGAAAACATTGATCTAAATTAACTCACTCCAAAAGCAGGAAGCTTGCGGAACTCCTCCGACGTATCGTCGGAGTCAAACAGTCCTCGCTTCTTGCCTTTGTCGCTCGCCAATCTTAGTCAGTTTTCATTATGGTCGGGTAGAAAAGAGCTACGAGCTCTAATTCGGCCATACTGATCAAACCTGAGTAGATGTTGTAAAAAACTAGCGGTCTTTGATTCCTCCGCTTGTTTGAGAATAAATTGATCCAATGGATCTATTTATTCGAGTTAAGGAGGCAAGCTAGTTTTTTACCCAACAGATACATCAAGTGTTGATCAACTGGCCAGGAGGTTTTGCTACTTTTGACGGGCAAAAGTAGAAACCAGATCTGTTGCCTAGAGTAGCTTTTACTGTTAGAATGTAGGTAATATTAGGAATCAGCAGGGATATTGATCCTTCCACCTTCGCATAAAGCTTCGGTGGACAACCCTGTGCAGATCAAGGAGAAAAATGAGTTCTGAAGTAGACATTAAACAATTATTTGAAGCTGGCGCTCATTTTGGCCACCGAACCAGCCGCTGGCACCCGAAGATGGCCGGATTTATTCACAGCACCAGAGGTGGAGTCCACATCATTGACTTGGAAAAGACGGTAGACCGGCTAAATGAGGCCTGCAAATTTATCGAAAAATTGGCGGCTGAGGGCAAAACAATCTTATTCGTTGGCACTAAACGTCAAGCCCGCGAACTAGTCGCCGAGGCTGCCGGTAAAGCCAAAATGCCATATGTCAACCAGCGCTGGCTGGGTGGCACGCTGACCAATTTTTCGACCATGCTGACCCGCTTGTCGCGGCTCAAAGACCTGGAAAAGCAAATGGAATCGGGCGAACTAGCTGAAAAGTATTCAAAACTCGAAACACTGCATTTTTCAGAAGAGATCACCAAGCTGACCACCAATTTTGGTGGTATCAAAAACATGTCTGAGACACCTGGTGCGGTTGTACTCTTTGGCGCCCACGACGAACCGATAGCTATCAAGGAAGCCAAAAACATCGGGATTCCGGTCATCGCGCTGGTCGACAGCAACACTGACCCGTCCGTCATCGACTATCCGATCCCGGCCAATGACGACGCCATCAAGACTTTATCCTTGGTTGCCGACTCCGTTGTTGAAGCAATCCTGCGCGGCCGGTTGAGAGTCAAAGCCGTACCAGCCGAGGAAGTAAAAGAGGCTAAAATATGAGCAAAATAGACACAGCCATAATCAAGAGACTAAAAGACGCCACTGGTGTCGGTCTGACCGACGCTAAAAAAGCCCTGGAAAATGCCAAGGGGGATTATGAAAAGGCCCTGGAAGCTATGCGCATCAAAGGCCTGGCCCGGGCAGCCAAGAAATTGGATCGGACAGCTGGCTCGGGTTTGGTTCATGGCTATGTCCACGGCAATAAAATCGGCGTTTTGGTGGAGCTCAAATGCGAAACTGATTTCGTAGCTCGGACTGATGATTTCAAAAGTCTAGCCAACGACCTAGCGCTCCATATCGCTGCCTCGGCGCCTGAATACGTGGCTGTGGAAGATGTACCTGAAGATGTAGTGGCCAAAGAGCAGTCCTTGATCAAAGCTGAGCTAGCTGAGCAAGGCAAGCCCAAAAACATGTGGGACAAAATCGCTGCTGGCAAATTGGAAAAGTTTTATGATGAAATCTGTTTACTGCGCCAGCCTTTTGTTAAAGATCCAAACCAGACAGTTGGCGAGTTGGTCCAGCTAGCAATTGCCAAATTAGGAGAAAATATCGTAATCCGCAGATTTGCCAGACTGGAACTAGGTACACAGGAGTAGGTGTTAAAATCAAGGCGAAGGAAAATCAATGCTCGAAGAATTAAAATCCAAATTTAGCAACGGCGTCCAGTCGGCGTTAGAATCTTATGAGAATGATCTGGCCAAGATCCGGACCGGCCGGGCCAATCCCAGCTTGCTCGACGGCATTACAATCGAACAATACGGCCAGCGCCAACCGCTCCAGCACATTGCCCGGATCCTAGCCTCCGATGCCCGGAGCCTGACCATCACGCCCTACGACCCATCAACTATCGCCGCCATCAACAACGCCATCCGCGAAGATCTCCAACTGGGACTGAATCCGTCCGATGACGGCAAAGTCATCCGCATTCCGATGCCTGAGATGACCACCGAGCGCCGCCAACAATTCGTCAAACAAGTCAGCGGCCGGGCCGAGGAAGCCAAAGTTTCGCTGCGCAATACCCGCCACGACGTCCTGGATCACGCCAAACAAAAACAAAAAGACAGTGAAATTTCCCAGGATGATTCCAAACGTTTTGAAACCGAGATCAGTAAAAGCCTGGAAGATGCCAATAATAAAATCGATGAGCTTGCCAAGGCCAAAGAACAAGAAATCCTAACCGTCTAATGGCAAGAACTCATCTCATAAGTATTTTTCGAGTGCGAAACCAGGAACTGGTGAGGTTATCAGGAGTACCAGGTGAACAAAATGTATCCGTAGATACATTGCGGAGCGGTGCGCTCCTGATAACCAGCCAGAACTGGTTGCAGCAGAAAGGATACTTTTGAGATGAGTTCCAATATACCCAAACATGTTGGCTTGATCTTAGATGGTAATCGCCGTTGGGCCCGCCAAAATAATCTCGATACCCTGGAAGGCCACTCCAAAGGCTACACCAAGCTCAAAGAAATCGGCGAGTATCTGATGGACCAGGGCGTCGGCTATGTCTCAGCCTATATATTCTCGACCGAAAACTGGAAAAGGACAGAGCGTGAAGTTCGCTACCTGATGGATCTGGTCTTATCGATTTTCACCGAAGACATCGATGAAATTCACGCTAAAAATATCAGGCTGCGCTTTTTGGGACTACCCGACCGGCTGAGTCCTGAGATTATGAAAGCCATGAAAAATGCCGAAGTCAAAACCGCCGGCAATACCAAGGGCCAATTGGCGCTATGTTTTAACTATGGCGGCCGCGCCGAAATCGTCGAAGCGGCGAGAATAGCTGCAAAAAAGGGTGATATTAGCGAAAAATCGATTACTGATAATCTATGGGCGGCCGACATTCCAGACGTCGATCTATTAATCAGAACTTCCGGCGAGCAGCGGCTGAGTAATTTTATGCTCTGGCGGGCAGCTTACTCCGAATTGTACTTCGTTGAAAAACACTGGCCGGCGATCGAGCCAGCCGACATGGACATTGCACTGGATTGGTACAAAAACCGGACTCGCCGTTTTGGTGGCGGCAAATAATGTTGATTGCCGGTTTAATTCTATTCATTTTGCTGGTCCTGGTTCACGAGTTTGGACATTTTATCGTCGCCAAGCGCAATGGGGTCGATGTCGAGGAATTCGGCTTTGGTTTCCCGCCCAAAATCTTTGGCCGGACGATGGGCAAGGGTGTCTGGCGGACGCATTATTCATTCAATCTTTTGCCGCTAGGCGGCTTCGTCCGCCTCAAGGGCGAGAATGAAGCTGACAAGCGCAAAGGCAGTTTCGGCGCGGCCAGTTTTAGGACAAAAACTAAAATAATACTTGCTGGTGTCGGTATGAATTACCTAGTGGCGGTATTACTTATGAGTGTTGTGGCAGCTATCCGTTTACCGGTGCTGTTTGACGGCCAGTTCACAGTTCCGTCGGATACGACAGTATTACGCCAAGATGTCTTGGTAGCTCATGTCCGCGATGGTTCACCGGCGCACCAGGCTGGCCTGCAGGTAAATGATCGAATTCTGACCCTAGCTGGCCAAAACACGGACAGCGGCAAACAACTGGCTACCTTGACCAAACAGCATGCCGGCCAAACCATAGAGCTGAAATATTCGCGAGCCGGTCAAACATCAAACGTAGATGTCACATTGGCGCAGACGCCCGAGGACGGTGCTAGTTACTTGGGTGTCAGTCCAGCTGATATCACCGAACGCCGCAGCAGCTGGTCAGCGCCATTAGTAGGTTTTGTAGTCACCAATCAACTAGCCGTGGAGACTCTAAAGCTGGTCGGCCAGGCTCTGGCCGCTCTGGTTACTGGTCATGGCGGCCAAGCGGCCGAAGGTTTGACTGGGCCAGTTGGCGTGGTGGCCGTCCTAAATCAAATAAGTTCTCTGCCACAGCTGTTACTGGTAACGGCGGCAATATCACTGTCATTGGCCATTATGAATGTCTTGCCGATCCCAGCACTCGACGGCGGCCGGCTTTTCTTGAGCGGCTTGTTCAAAATTTTGCGCCGGCCGCTGAGCGCTAAAATCGAAAACGCCGTCCACTCAACTGGCTTTATTTTGTTGATAATCTTGGTGGTATTGATCTCAATCAGAGATGTCCAGCGCTTCTTCTAAAACTCATTTCACTACGCCGTGGTCGCCAGCCCTCGCTCTATTTGGTATCGGCTTGATCTTGGCAGCCCAGATCGGTGCGGTGTTGATAGTGGAGCCTAGAACCGAATCCCTACAGATCTTTGGTCAAGTAAGCAGCTCGGTGGTTGCCAATTTTTTGTTGTTCGGCGTCTCTACGCTAGCCGGTCTAACTGCGCTCGGCCTGTTAGTTTGGAGCTTCCGAGGAGGCCTCCAGGATCTGGGGCTTCGAAAATTCCGTCTAGTCTCAATTTTAAGACTAATACCGGCCGCCCTTGGCTACCTAGGCCTTTCGATTTTAGTAACATTTGTAGCCACCTTGTTATTTCCAAGCATTGATATCGACCAGGCTCAAGACTTGGGATTTAAGCTGACTCAAAATCGAATGGAACTTTTGCTGGTATTTACCTCGTTGGTGATTCTGCCGCCGCTGGCCGAGGAGCCGATTTTCCGCGGCTGGCTGTTCGGCGGGCTGCGCAGCCGCTGGTCATTTTTGCCCTCAGCCATTTTAGCCAGTCTTATTTTCGGTGCTGTTCATTTTCAAATCAACATAGCCCTGGACACATTTGCTCTAGGTTTAGCCCTGTGCTGGCTATATGAAACCAGCCGCTCCCTCTGGCCTTCACTAATGCTGCACGCCATTAAAAATGGTTTGGCCTTTGCACTTATCTTCATCTACGGTTTATGACACGCATCTCGCACCAGCCAGTCTGCTCTCTCTGACGGAGTCAGAGACATCACTGGCTTCTTGGCGCCAGGCACAATTTTCTTCTGCGATACTCACTTCGCAGTACTACTTGTACAGCTCGTTCGAGTTTCTCGAAGAGAAATTGCACCTGGCATCCAAGTGCGAAATGCGTGTATCATTTGGGTTATGAAGTTTTCGCAAAGTTTTACCAAAACCCGCAAAGAAGTGCCGGCTGAAGAAGTCGCCTTAAATGCCCAGCTACTGATCAGGGCTGGCTATATTTACAAAGAAATGGCTGGAGTCTACGCCTATCTGCCGTTAGGGCTGATGGTCATTGAAAACATCAAAAATATTATCCGGGCTGAGATGTCGGCTCTTGCCGGTCAAGAACTGATAATGACCAATCTACAAAGGCAGGAACTCTGGGAAAAAACTAATCGTTGGGATGATCGCAGCGTCGACGTTTGGTTCAAATCCCAGCTCAAAAACGGCCAACAGGTCGGTCTGGCTTGGTCTCACGAAGAGCCCATCACCACCATGATGAAAGACTTTATTGTCAGTTACCGCGACCTGCCGGTTTCTGTCTATCAGTTTCAGACCAAATTGCGCAATGAGACTAGGGCTAAAAGCGGCATCATGCGGACCCGTGAATTTGTTATGAAAGATCTATACTCCTATTCACTTGACGACCAGCAGCACCAGGATTTTTACGATAAAGTTACCGCCAGTTACCACCGGGTCTTCAATGCCGTCGGGTTGGGTGATAATACTTTTTTTACATTTGCCTCGGGAGGCGCCTTTACGCAGTTTAGCCACGAATTTCAAACTGTCACTGAGGCAGGAGAGGACACCATCTACCTCGATCGTTCTAAAAAAATCGCTATTAATGAAGAAGTTTATACGCCACGAGTCCTCAAACAATTGGGTTTAGATAAATCAAAACTTGAGAAAGTCAAAGCTGCCGAAGTCGGAAATATTTTTAGTTTTGGTACGAGTAAGAGTGAAGAATTAGGACTCTACTACACCGATGAGCGCGGCAAAGACCAACCAGTCGTGCTTGGTTCATACGGCATCGGCATTGGCCGGCTGATGGGAGTTATTGTTGAGCATTTTGCCGACAAACACGGTCTCGTTTGGCCAGAAGCAGTGGCTCCATTTCATGTGCATTTGCTATCACTGGGTTCGGCTGAGGCCAAAAAAGCTGCCGATAATTTATACAAAGATCTGGAAAAAGCTGGCATAGGGGTTATTTATGACGATCGGGATGAAACTGCCGGCAGTAAACTGGCCGATGCTGACTTGCTGGGTATGCCACACCGCGTAGTCGTTAGTGATAAGACTATAGGGATCGATAAATTTGAGTACAAATCACGTAGTTCGAAAACTTCTGAACTGTTGAGCCAAGCAGCTTTGCTCAAAAAGCTGCATTGAACCCATCCCAAATCGCCACTTATACTGCAAACCACAAATCTAAAATGCTTGTAAAATTACTTTACTTTTACTCACGGCCGTGGATAAAAGTAAAGTATGCGTAAAAAGAGCATTCTCAAATTCCTAAGAATATAAGAATGAACAAAAGACTGTGATTAGCTCAGGCAGATTAGTGCTTAAGCTTTTGATCAACTGGCTGTGAAGTTAGACTAGACAGATGGGTTCACGATTTAATCGCAAATGGTCGCTCGATATCGGTATCGACCTGGGGACGGCCAATACTTTGATTTATCTCAAGGGCAAGGGGATTGTCATAAACGAGCCAAGCGTGGTGGCTATCGATAAAAATACCCGCCAGATTATCTCTGTTGGCCGAGCCGCTAAGGCCATGCTGGGTAAAGCTCCTAAAAATGTGATTGTCAGCCGGCCGCTAGTCGACGGAGTGATCAGTGATTTCGAGCTAACCGAGCAATTGCTCAAACATTTTGTCCAAAAAGTAAATCGTGATTACAGAGCAATTTGGCCCAAACCAAAAGTTGTCATTGGGCTGCCTTCCGGAGTTACCGAAGTCGAGAAAAGAGCTGTCAGCGAAGCCGCCCTGTCGGCTGGCGCTGGGCAGGTTTATCTTGTCGAAGAACCTATGGCGGCAGCGGTAGGTGCCGGTCTGCCGGTCATGGACGCTACCGGCTCTTTGATTGTCGATATTGGTGGTGGTACTACCGAAATTGCCCTGATTGCCTTGGGTGGCATAGTCATCTCTCGGAGTTTGCGTTCTGCCGGCGACAAACTCACCGAAGCGATTACTCGATATGTCCGGGACGATCACAATCTAGCTATTGGAGAAAATAGTGCTGAGCAAATCAAAATCGAGGTCGCCAGCCTAGCACGCGAGAACCGTCCGCGCTCCGCGGCCGTCCGAGGCCGAAGTTTGGTTAGCGGGCTTCCCCAACAAGTCGTCGTAGCGTCCAATCAACTCCTGCCGATTTTATTGAGACAATTGCGGCCAACAATTGATGCGATCAAAAGTACCTTGGATGAGTCGCCGCCTGAGCTGGTATCAGATGTAGCGCAGGGATCAATAATGCTGACCGGCGGTGGATCCCAAATAAAAGGCCTGGATAACTTTTTAGCTCACGAGTTAAAAACGCCAGTCAAATTGGTCAGCAGTCCATTGACTACGGTCGCCGAAGGTAGCGGGTTGATACTAGAAAATTTTAGCGATTTGAGGGGCTTGCTGCTGCGAGGGGAAGGCTTGGATGAGGTCTAAGATCGACAAGGATTGGCTAATTTACTTGTCTGGCTTTTTGCTGTTAAGCGGGGTTTTCCTCAGCCCTCCGGGTGAACCAGCTCGTCGCCAGCTACTTGGCAGAGCTTTGCCGGTATCCAGAGCTATTTACTCGTGGTCAGTCAGTCAGAAAGAACAGGCTGATACGTCGGCTCAGGTCAGAACAGACTTAGAGATCCAAAGGTTACGCCAAGAAAATAAATCGTTGCGGGCAGCATTGAGTTTAGACACCAAACCATTGAAATACACTTCTGCCGAAGTTATTGCAGCCAAAAGCGATTCACTGCATAGAGCTTTGGTTATCGGAATTGGCAGCGATCTTGGTGCCAGACCAGGTCAAGCGGTACTTAGTGGCGACTTTTTAGTAGGGCTAATTATCGAATCCAATGCCACCACCAGTGTTGTCAGGCTGATCAGCGATCCGGATTTCAAGGCGGCTGTAAATGTCGGTAATTCCAATCTGCCAGGACTGGCCACAGGCGATTTGACTGGTCTCAAACTCAGTCGTATTCCTTTGAGTGAAGATTTGAAAGAGGGCGATTTAGTTACAACCAGTAGTGTCGGTGGCAACCTGCCAGCAAACCTCTCTGTCGGTCGGCTGGCTAATCCGAGTTCAGAAGATCCGATTTTCTGGCGGGGGGTGATCGATTCACCAATCTCACTCGACCGATTGCTGTTTGTTCAAGTGGTTATCGAATGAGAACTTTAGGCCTTTGTTTGGTGGTCGCTATTTATATAGGTTTGGCGGCCGGAGCTGCTCAAGGATTCTGGCCGTTTGCCGGACTTGGTTTGAGTTGGTCGATTTTCGGATTGGTAGCGATCTGGTCTCTCAAACCAGCCCAGTATTTGGCGACTAGCCTGGCTGTGGCCACGGCGATAGATTTGCTCGCACAAAACAATGATTTTCGCACTTTGAAATTGTCACTGTTGGTGGCCAGTCTGGCCTTACTGCTAGCCAGCTGGGTAAAAATATCTAACGCAGCAAGATACGGTCTTATTATGGCGGGGCTGGTTATATTCTCAATCCTGTCATATCTGTCGAGCTCACTGTCCTACTCAGTTAAGTTCAAAATTGTAGCTTTAAATTTCGTGGTCCTGACCGTAATTTGGCTTGGTGTATATAAGTTGGTCTTTAAATCATGGCAACAAAAAAGTCGCGCCTGATTTTAAACACAAGACTGGCGACTGCTCAGGACTGGCACAATGACTGGGAGGATACTCACGGCCAGCCGCCATTGATCTCTGTCCGCCGACTGGCAATAGTCAAGTTTGCTGTAGTCGTAGGACTGGCTGTGTTGTTGGTGCGCTTAGCCGCTGTCCAGCTAGGGCAAGCTGATCAATTTGCCGGTGCGGCTCAGGCCAATCGTACTCGCCAAGATACAATTTATGCCCCACGGGGCAATATCTACGATCGCAAGGGCAATGTCCTGGCAAGCTCAACTGCCCATTATCAACTGACCGTTACGCCATTCCTGCTGCCCAGCTCACCAAGTTCACGGCAAAAGCAGTACCAGGAAATTGCTGCTCTACTAAACATACCGGCGACGGAAGTTGCCCGGCTCAGCGAATCAAAGGGCCTCGATCACGCCTCACCGATCGTGGTTAGCGACCGATTGGACCAGGCCGGTATGCTCAGATTTGAGACCCAACAAGCTGGCTTGCCGGGTTTTGCTCTGGCGGTCGTTCCGGTTAGGGAATATGTGGCCGATGCCGGGCTATCGCATGTTTTGGGCTATGTCAGCCAAGTAAGTCCGGAGGACCTTGATCAACGGGAGGATATTTTGTCGACTGATTTTATCGGTCGGACCGGTATCGAAGCCATTTACGACAAACAACTGCGTGGCAAAAATGGCTTTGCCCTGACCGAAGTAAATGCCCTCGGCCAAGTCATCAGATTACTCAGCAATAAACAGCCGAGCAAAGGCGGAGATATCACTCTGACCATTGACCTGGATTTACAGAGAAATTTGTTGCAAAACCTACAAACAGCTGTTGACCAAACCACCACCAAGCGGGCCAGCGCTGTCGTCTTAGACCCCAGGACCGGGGAAATTTTGGCTATGGTCAGTCTGCCAGGTTATGACAATAATCTTTTCGCCCAGGGTATCTCGTCTGAGCAGCTACGGGCACTGATAAACGACCCCGACCAACCCTTGGTCAACAAAGCGACATCAAGCAGCTACCCAGCAGGCTCGACCATCAAACCGCTAGTTGCTAGTGCCGCCCTCCAAGAGGGCATAATCGACGACCAAAAAACGATCAATGACAAAGGTTTCATATCAATCCCCAACCGCTACGATAGCAACATCAACTACCTTTTCAGAAGCTGGCGACCGGGCGGTCTCGGGCCAGTGAATATCAGGCGGGCGCTGGCCATGAGCTCCAACATATTTTTCTACACTGTCGGTGGCGGACATGATGGACAGACCGGACTGGGTGTAGAAAAGCTAGCTCGTTACTACCGCCTATTTGGCCTGGGCAGCAAAACTGGTATCGATCTGCCGGCCGAAGTGGCCGGTAGGGTGCCTGATCACATCTGGAAACAAAGTGCTATCGGTGAATCCTGGTATCTTGGCGACACCTACAATTTGTCGATCGGCCAGGGTTATTTAAAAGTGACACCACTGCAAATGGCCATGGCCCACGCGGCGATTGCCAATAATGGCCGCTTAGTTAGACCGCATCTTGCCTCGGGGACAGCTGATCAAAAACAACTACCAATAAGCGTCGAGAACCTGCAGATTGTCCGCGAGGGCATGCACGAGATGATCTACAAGGGTCTATTTTGCGCCTGTAGATTTAGTTCAATACCAGTGGAAATTGCCGGCAAAACCGGTACCGCCGAGACCGATAAACTGGATCCAAAAGCCCAGCCTCACGGTTGGTTTTTGGCGTTTGGCCCCTGGGAGAACCCAGAGATTCTGGTGGCCATAATGATCGAGCAGGGCCAGAAATCATCCTACGCGCTGGAGCCAGCTATCCACACCCTGGAGTACTATTTTTCACGCTAAATGGGGAGTGGTATACTGAGCCTGACAGAACAAAGTATTGGTGGGGCGCGTTTTGGACGATAGCCCCGTGGATTTAGTATAGTTATAGTAAAGATCATAGATTATAGAAGTTGGATTTTAGAATCAATAACTAAGCATATGCTTTCTGAATTCCATAATCCAAAATCCATATTCTAACTTAGGAGTCAGAGACAAAATGAAAAAGGGTTACCAGCTAACCACTACAGGTGTTAATGAGTTAGAATCGGAGCTCAAAGCGCTAAATGCGGCTAAACCGGCTATTGCCGAGAAGATCCGGGTAGCCCGGGAGCAGGGTGATCTGCGTGAAAATTCTGAATACCAGATCGCCAAAGACGAGCTAAGTCGAACTGAAAATCGGATAAACGAGATTGAGCATATACTCCAAAATGTCACACTGATCGACGGCAAAGCCAAAAAGGGCGAAGTCGATTTGGGCAGTTCTGTCGAGCTCAAAAATCAAGAAGGTAAAAGTTTGCGCTACACGATTGTCGGTTCGGTTGAAGCTGATCCAGTCGCCAACAAAATTTCCAATGAATCGCCAATTGGCAAGGCGCTAATTGGCTGCAAAGTCGGCGATGAGGTAACGATCAAAATGCCGTCCGGCAACGTCAAATATAAAATCGTATCCATTAGCTAGAATATAGATTTCAGATTTTGGAATTTAGAATTCTATAATCCGACTTCTATAATCTATAATCTAACCCATGAGTTCTCTCAAAGAATTACGCGACGAACGCCTTCGCAAATTAGCTGATTTGCGCAAACTTGGCATTGATGCCTATCCGGCGGATTCAAAACGCAGTCACTCTTGCTCAGAGGTAGTCGATCAATTCAAAAAACTTGAGGGCAGCAAAGTTAGCTTGAGCGGGCGGATAGTTGGTACTCGCAAGTTCGGCAAATTAGCATTTTTTGTCATCAAAGACAGCTCCGGCGAAGTCCAGCTTTTTCTCCAACCTGAGAATTTCTCCACAGCCGATCCGAAAAACAGCCAACTGAGCTTTGAGCAACTAAATCTGTTGGATCCTGGTGATTTTGTTGAAGCCACCGGCAAGTTGATCAAAACTCGGACCAGTGAAATATCGGTGGAAGTCCAAAGTCTGCGCATTCTGGCCAAATCTCTGCGTCCGATGCCCACCACCCAGGAGGGTTTCAGCGACAAGGAACAACGGCTGCGCCGCCGCTATGTCGACACAAACGTGAACAAGGATGTTTATGAGCGTTTTATCCGACGGTCGAAATTCTGGCAAGCAACCCGCAACTTTTTAATCCAAGAGAACTTCCTGGAGATAAATGTGCCGGTCTTGGAGCACACTACTGGTGGCGCCGATGCCAATCCATTTGTGACTCATATGGATGCTCTAGATGAGGATTTCTATCTTAGAATCAGCCATGAGCTGCCATTGAAACGATTAATTGGCGGCGGCTATGAAAGAGTTTTTGATATCGGACCGCGCTTTCGCAACGAAAATTATTCAGATGAACACTTGCCCGAGCATGTGGCTATGGAATACTACTGGGCTTATGCAGACTGGCGAGATGGCATGAAACTTACTGAAAGCTTAATAAAACACGCCGCAAATGCGGCATTTGGAACGCTAAAGTTCGGGATTGATGGTAAAAAAATTGATCTGAATACGGAGTGGAAGGAACATGACTTCGCCACTTTAATGAAAAAACACTACAGACTCGATGTTCACGATGCAAAAACTGCGCAAGTTAAATCTTTGCTCAAAAAACACGGGATCGAGACCACCAAAAGCGACAATTTGGCGCGAGGAATCGACAAGCTATGGAAGAATATTAGGAATACGATCGCTGGTCCAGTATTTGTAACCGGCATTCCAAAGCTGTTGTCCCCACTGGCAAAAGCTGACATCGATAAACCCCATTTGGCTCAACGGTTCTGGCCGATCATTGCTGGTACCGAAATGGGTACCGGTTGGAGTGAACTCAATGATCCCCAAGAACAATTAGCCAGGTTTTTGGAACAGCAAAAACTACGTGAAGCAGGCGACATAGAAGCCCAGATGCTGGATATCGACTACATTGAGATGCTGGAATACTCGATGCCGCCAACTTTTGGCTATGGTTTTTCCGAAAGGTTGTTCTGGTCTTTGGAGGGCGTCAGCGCTCGTGAGGGTGTGCCATTTCCCCAGTTGCGCCGCGAAATCGACGAAGTCACCAAATCCATCTATCCTGACCTAAAGTTTTAGATACGGTATACTAAATAGCATGTTGGATATCGCGTTTATTCGCGAAAATAGTGAGGTTGTCAAAAAGTCCGCGCAAAGCAAGGGCTTTGATGTTGATGTCGAAAAACTCTTAGAACTCGACAAAGCCCGCCGCGAGTTGATTGCACAAGTTGAGCAAAAACGCCAGACCAAGAACCAGGCTTCAAAAAACTCAAAACCATCTGAAACTGATATTATCCAAGCCAAAAAACTTAAGACCTCTCTCGAAGAACTTGAAAAAAAACTGACCAAAACTGAAACTGAGTACCTGGGATTAATGGAAAAGTTGCCAAATGTTATCCCAGAGGACACGCCTTTGGGCGGCGAGGATAAAAGCCATCAAGAGCGAACTTGGGGCGACACTTCCGATAAAGATTTTGAGGTTGTCGATCACCAGAAGTGGGGTGAGAGTAGGGGATTGATCGATTTTGAACGTGGTGCCAAAGTCGCTGGCAGCAAGTTCTACTTTCTCAAAGGCCAACTGGCTTTGTTGCAACACGCCCTGATCCAATTCGCGCTGAGCTCAGCCGTCCAAGCAGGATTTGAACCAATGATTGTACCTCACATGGTCAGCGACCGCGTGGCTGCTGGTACAGGCTATTTACCGAGAGGGGAGGAACGGCAGATTTATAAACTAGCCCAGGATAATCTAAACTTGATCGCGACTTCAGAAATGCCAATTACTGGCTACCACGCCGACGAGATAATCGATGAAAAATTGTTGCCCCTAAAATATGCCGGCATTAGCCCATCTTACCGCGTCGAAGCCGGCGCCTACGGCAAACATAGCCACGGTTTGTATCGAGTACATCAGTTTGAAAAAGTTGAACTGTACATTTTTTGCAAGCCCGAGCAGAGCGAAGATTGGCATCAAAAATTAGTCGAGTTAGAAGAGAAAATCTGCCAAGATCTGGAGATTCCTTACCGGGTGGTTCGGATAGCCGCCGGAGATCTGGGTGGTCCAGCCTATAAAAAATATGACATCGAATATTGGAGTTCGGCCGACAAAGCTTATCGCGAACTAATGAGTTGTTCGAATGTTACAGACTTCCAGGCCAGGCGTTTGAACATCCGTTATCGGCACGGTGACAACAATCTACCTCTGCATACCCTGAACGCCACCGCTATGGCTACTAGCCGGACGCTTATAGCGATTATTGAAAATCATCAGCAAGCTGACGGAGCTCTAAAGATTCCGAAAGTTCTGTCACCTTTCGTCCCGAGTAATTCCTTATGAAAATTAGTATCACTGCCAAGCATTATGAGATGCCGCCCGAACTAGAGCGTTATATCGAGAAAAAGCTCAACCGACTGGTCCGCTATACACCCAAATCCTTACGTCACAATCTCCACAGTGAAGTTATTTTGACTGAGCTAAAAGGGAAGTCCACCAACCCATTCCAATGCGAAGTCCTGGTCCATTTGCCACACGGCAAACTGGTGGCCAGCGAGTCGACTATAAATATGTTTGCAGCCGTAGATATCGTCGAGGCCAAAATCAGGAACCAACTCAGTAAATATAAGGGCAAAAACCATCCCGAGCATCGCGGCATCAGGCTACTACGCAGGCTGAGCGGTAGAGTCTAATGCTGGGTGTCATAAAAAAAATCCTTGGTGATCCGCAGGCCAAGACTTTAAAAACTCTGACCAAGCGCGCCGACATAATCGACGGTCTGTCACCTGGCGTCAAGAAGCTCTCTGATAGCGAGATCAAAGCCCGGATCGACAAAATTAAAGAAGAACTAACCAAAAATCCTGACAAATTGGACGATCATCTCAATGAAACTTTCGCTTTGATACGCGAAGCCAGCCAGCGGACTATCGGCATGGAGCATTTCAAGGTCCAGCTGGTCGGTGGTCTGGCGCTACATCTGGGCAATGTCGCTGAGATGCGTACCGGCGAAGGCAAAACCTTGGTAGCGACTCTACCGATCGGTCTCAATGCCATGACTGGTCTTGGCACCCACCTAGTTACGGTCAACGACTATCTGGCTCAGCGCGATGCCGGTTGGAACGGCCCGCTGTATGATTTTTTGGGCCTGTCAGTCGGGGTCATCATTCCTTACGAGTCATACATTTATGATCCCAAATTCACCAATGAAGACCATGATGATGAGCGCTTTAGGCATCTGAGGCCTTGCAGCCGCCAAGAGGCTTACGGAGCCGACATCACTTATGGCACTAATAATGAGTTTGGATTCGACTATCTTCGAGACAACATGGTTCGCTCAGCCGAGGAGCTCCGCCAACGTGAGCTAAATTACGCCATAGTCGATGAGGTCGACTCAATCTTGATCGATGAGGCCCGCACGCCGCTGATTATTTCAGCACCGGCGGCTCAGAGCGGCGATATGTACCGGGTTTTTGCCAAATCAGTCCGGGATCTCACTCCCCAGGATTATGAACTAGACGAAAAGCAGCGCAGCGTTATCCTAAATGACCAGGGCGTTGAGAAGATGCAAAAGCGCCTGGGCCTCGACAATCTTTACGACCCAGCCAACATTCAGCAGCTTTACCATCTAGAACAAGCCTTGCGAGCCGAAACGTTATTCAAACTCGATAAGGATTATGTCGTCCGGGAGGGTGAAGTCATCATCGTCGACGAATTTACCGGCCGGTTGATGATCGGCCGGCGTTATAGTGAGGGTCTCCACCAAGCCATCGAAGCCAAAGAGGGCGTCGAGGTCCAGCAAGAGTCGATGACCCTGGCCACCATTTCCTTTCAGAATTATTTTCGCCTGTACAAAAAACTATCCGGCATGACCGGTACCGCCCTGACTGAAGCCGAAGAGTTTCACACCATCTACGGGCTCGATGTCATCAGTGTGCCGACCAACAAACAGTCAATTCGTGAAGACCTAACAGATCGCATCTACAAGTCCGAGCAGGGCAAGTACAACTCGATCGTCCGGGAAATATCCGAGCGCACCGGCCGAGGCCAACCGGTCCTGATTGGTACTGCTTCGGTCGAAAAGAATGAAAAGCTCAGCCGGCTACTAACCAAAGCCGGCATTGCCCACGAACTGCTAAATGCCAAAAATAACGAACGGGAAGCGGCCATCGTCGCCGGGGCCGGACAGAAGGGAGCAGTTACCTTGGCCACCAATATTGCCGGACGAGGCACCGACATTGTCCTGGGCGAGGGAGTAGTCAAACTCGGCGGACTCCACGTTATCGGATCAGAACGGCACGAATCGCGGCGTATCGACAATCAGTTACGTGGCCGTTGCGGTCGCCAGGGCGATCCCGGTAGCACTCAATTTTACGTTTCAGTCGAAGACGACTTGATGCGGATTTTCGGTGGTGAAAAGGTCAAATCGCTGATGGAATTTCTCAAAGTCGACGAAGAAACGCCGATCGAACAAAAATCCGTCACCAAAGTCCTGGAAACCGCCCAGAAAAAAGTAGAGTCGCACAACTTTGACATCAGGAAAAACCTAGTTAGTTACGACGACGTCATGAACCGTCATCGCAAAGCCATTTATGCCCGCCGCCGGCAGATTCTACTCGATAAAAACGTTGTCGAACTGGTCGAAAATAATATTCAGGAAGAGACCGAACTAATTGCCCGGGCTTCAGCCAGCGCCGACAAAAAATTGTTGATCGAAGAAGCGGCCCAACTTTTCGATTTGAGCGAGACTGACAAAAAAGCTTTGAGCAAGACGGACGAGCTGCATGCATCGTTGGTGGAGCTGGCTAAAAAAAGCCGGTCCTCACGCAATAAAAAATTTGGCCGAGAGATTATGCACCGGATTGAGCGAGAAGTTTTCTTGCAAGTACTCGACGAACTCTGGATGCAGCATCTGGAGAGTATGCAACATTTGCGAGAAGGCATCGGTTGGCGGAGTGTTGGCCAACGGGATCCTTTGGTCGAATATAGGCGGGAAGGTCAAATATTTTTTGATGCTATGGAGGCAAATTTGCGCACCACAGCACTACGTTTGATTTTCCATGTCTCACCTCAGGTTATCGAGACAGCACCTGAGCAGGTCGATACTGCACTGACCAAAGCCGCTCAGCGATCCTCGGAGGGCTCCGGCGAACTGCAGGACGGCTCTCGGAGAGCTCGCCGCAATTCTCCTCAGTCAAATCAAAAAGGTGGTGATGAAACACCAAAGCCAAAAGAACGCCTCAAATCCAAACGACAAAAGAAGTCTAAGAAGAAAAAAAGGCGCTAAACCAATGACCAATCTAAAAGACCAAAAAGTGGTAGTAATCGGTTATGGAGTTGAAGGGAAATCAACCGCTCAGTTTTTGAAAGGCGAGAGGGCAATCGTTACAGTCGTCGACCAAAATTCAGATCTAAAAATTGAAGGGTACGACACAATTTTGGGAGACAAGTATCTAGCAAACTTGGACGATTTTGATCTGGTAGTGCCGTCACCAGGGATTAAGCATACAAAAATTAAAACCACCAAGCCGATAGTCAGCCCAACCCAGCTTTTTTTGGAGCGCTTTGCAGAAAAGACTATTGGCGTGACTGGTACAAAAGGCAAGGGGACTACTTCTACCTTGATTGCCAAATTACTCGAGGCGGCTGGTCAAAAAGTCCAACTCGGCGGCAATATCGGCACACCAGCCCTAGACCTTCTCCCTCACCTCACAAAAGAGGATTGGGTGGTACTGGAGCTTTCCAGTTTCCAGCTCTATGACATCACCATTTCGCCGCATATCGCAGTTGTTTTGATGATCGAACCGGACCATATGGATTGGCATCCGGATATGGAGGACTATGTCTCGGCCAAAACCAACATCACTCGGTTCCAGACCGAAAATGACGCAGTCATATACTTCGGCGAAAATAATTATTCAAGACAAATCGCCGAGGCCTCTTTGGGTAAAAAAGTTGCCTACATGAGTAAAGAAGGGGCTTTTGTCAGGGGTGAAAACATCGAAGTTGACGGCCAAACTATCATGCCAGTCTTAGAGGTTGGGCTAATCGGACCGCACAATTTACAAAATGTCTGCGCAGCCCTAACCGCCGTTCGAGCAGCAGCACCTTCAGCCTTCAGTCTTCAGCCTTCAGCCACAAAACTTGCCAAAGTTTTGCGAGAATTTCGCGGTCTAGAGCATCGTCTGGAGTTTGTCCGTGAACTCGACGGCGTCAAATACTACAACGACAGCTTCTCGGTAAATCCCATTTCGACTGCGGCTGCCATGAAATCATTTATACAACCCAAAGTAGTAATTATGGGCGGATCAAAAAGGGGAATTACATTTGAAACCATAGCCGAAGAAGTTAAAAATGTAGATATACACAAAGTAATTTTAGTCGGTGAGACTGCTGGGTTGATAGAGGAGGAGTTTAAAAAGATCGGCTTTGAAAATTATGAAAAAAGTTCTGCTCAAAATATGGACAAAATTGTAAACGAGGCGAAAAATCAGGCCCAACCAGGCGATATTGTCCTTTTGTCTCCCGGTTGTCCAAGTTTTGACATGTTCGAAAATTATGAAGATCGCGGCTTACAGTTTAAAAAAGTCGTCCAGGAGCTGAAGTGAAGTATCAAAAATTTATATACGAGAGTTTCAACTGGGACAAACAGGCCCAAAAGGCCGAGTTCAACTATTCATTTGATGGACATAAAAAATATCAAGAGACTCTCACTTTTGAGACTAAAACTGATTTTGGTTGTAGCGAAATTGGTCTAAACTTGGCTCTCAGAGCCTATTTTTTGATAGCTGGTATTTCTTATTACAAAGCTTATTTATCTCCAGAAATTGACACTACAAATGTTCGTATTGACGGATTGGAAGCTGACTTTTTGAATGGACTATTTACCATTGGGCTCGGCCAGTTTATCTATGAAAACAAGCTAAATTTTTCTGATTTGGCCAGATTTGAGACTGATGAAAACTATCAACCACAACCAGAGATCTTAGCCGGCCTTAATGGCGCAATAATTCCTCTGGGTGGTGGTAAAGACTCACTCGTTACAGTCGAGCTGGCACTGGCTGATAATCTAGATTTCAAAGTCTTACGGGTCAATACCAATTCTTGGATTGATAAACAGATTAAGTTAATTGGCAAACCTTCAATAATTTGCGAAAGGATTCTGTCACAACAGCTGCTCGACGATAATAAAAATGATGCACTCAATGGTCACATTCCTGTCAGTGCCATAATATCAAGTGCATGTGTAATTGCTGCAGTGCTTTACGGATCAAAAGAAGTACTTTTCTCCAGCGAAGCCTCGGCCAACGAGCCGAATCTTAAGTACCAAGATGTGCAGATTAATCACCAATATTCAAAATCGGCTGAGTTTGTAAAATCATATTCGACTTTTTTGGCGCATAGTGTCAGTCCATCGATCATCTACAAGTCTATGCTGGCCGAAAAGGGAGAGATGGAGATCGCAAAGCTGTTTTCCGATCTGGCTTTTGATAAATACAATGGCGTTTGGTCTTCGGATAATTTAGTCAATTTTAAGCAGGATGAGAAGGGGTCCAAACCGCATTGGGATGCTAATTCTGCTAAGACTTTATCGACGCTAGCACTATTGATGCCTTATCGCTCCAGGGCTGAACTCGAAGCAGTTTTCGGTTTTAGTCAGTCGCCATTCAGTGAGAAAACACTGCCAATATGGAGACAACTGGTCGGTACAGAGGGCAACAAGCCCTTTGAGTGCGTGGGAACTCGTGAGGAAATCAAATCCTCACTTCAAAAAGCTGCATTAACAGGCGAGTGGCAGGAAATTGAAGATTTACAACTACTAGCTTGATTTGCCTGATTGCTACCAGCTAGCCATACTGTTGGGCATGGAATCGCAACTAGACGAATTGATCAAACAGATCGAGCAAGCTATCAAGCGGCTAGGTATTGAGGTCCTGGAAACTGAAGCTGCGCAGATGCAATCAGAAATGGCCAGTTCGGATTTTTGGAAAAATCGTGAAAAGGCTGCCGATATCTCCCAAAAAAATGCCAAGTTAGCGGAGCGGATTTCACCGTGGCGCGAACTTCAAAAGAAACTAGCCGATATTTCCGAGATGACCAAGCTGGGCGACTCTAGTCTGGATAAAGAATTGTCTGCACAACTGGCCGCGGCGACCAAGGATTTTGAGTCGCTAAAAGCCGAACTAAAATTTTCCGGCCCATATGATGACCATGACGCTATTTTGGCCGTACATGCCGGCACTGGAGGCACAGATGCCATGGACTGGGCGCAAATGCTGGAGCGCATGTACCTGAGGTTTGCCGAAAGCCAAAAATTCAAAACTGAGATCATCGAAGAACAGGTCGGTGATGAGGCCGGTATCAAACACGCTACTCTGCGGATCGCTGGCAATTTTGCCTATGGCCGCCTAAAAGGTGAGCACGGTGTCCACCGTTTGGTCAGGCTGAGCCCGTTTAACTCCGACAACCTCCGTCAGACATCATTCGCCCTAATCGAAGTCTTGCCAGAAATTGACGATCCGGAAGTAGATATCGACGAAAGTGATCTCAAAATTGATGTCTACCGAGCTGGTGGCAAAGGCGGCCAATCAGTCAATACCACCGACTCAGCCGTGCGAATTACCCATTTGCCGACCGGCATAACTGTCAGCATCCAAAATGAACGTTCACAGCTACAAAACAAGCAAACTGCCATGAAAATCTTGCGCTCAAAATTGATCAAACTTAGCTTAGAGCAGCATAAAGAAAAAATATCGGATCTCAAAGGCCCTGACACTCAGGCGGCATGGGGCAATCAAATACGCAATTACGTCCTGCACCCGTATACCCTGGTCAAAGACGCCCGCAGTGGTTTTGAAACCAAAAACGCCCAAGCAATCCTAGATGGTGATTTAACGGGTCTGGTCGATGCCTACCTCGACACCCAACCCGCCTAATCAACCACATCCGTATTCAAGGTAAAACCACAAAGACTGAAACAAGGGTATAAAAAAGTTATTCGAAATAATGCATTTCTTGAGATTTTACTTATCCACAACACAAAATTGTATCAATCAAAAAAGGCTTGCATTAAAACATAACCTCTTCTAAACTACTGTCAGTTTTCTGTGAGGAAAACAAATATTTAAAATAAAATGAGTTTTAACTGAAGTAGGTGCCAAACAGCGGTTACTTTGGTGGACGAAGTAGGGATGCGCTTCTAGCATGGGGATGCTAAAACAAATATTAATAAGGGATGACTATTCCAACAGTATGATCTGGTGGAGTGGATACACGGCTCCGATAGCTTTGCTATCAGGGGCTATTTGTCGTGTATTACCGCTTTGCCTGATCATACAAAAATCAGGTAAAAAACCAGGCGCTCTCGCCATGAGCGAATGGAAAAGAGACGGAGGGTTCGATGGACGGCTCTAGCATCCCCAAGCAGCCCCCGGAGAATCCTCCTGTCTCAACAATGAACGATGAGGTAATGGTGCCAGTGGCCCAGACCCGTGACACTTCTGGTGGTTATGTGATTCCGACCGGCGCGCCGCCGCCCTTTAGAAAACGCAGAAGGGGTCGTTCACTGCGGTTCGTAGCAGTAGTGGTAATTATCTCTCTCTTGCTTCTCGGTTCAACCGGCTTTGCTATCTGGAGACTTCTAGGCAATGATGCCGGCCAGGATCAGACTACCAATATCGATCTCAATGGCCTGAGTGATGTCAATCCAATCAGTGGCGACATTATCAACAATAATATTACCGTCCAAGGCCAGACTACGCTACTAAAAAACTTGGTGGTTGAGGGTAGTGTCACCGCTGGTAGCTTCATCGGCGATGGTTCCGGGATAACTAACATTAACGCCGACAACATTGTCGGCACCATTCCAGTCCAGACCCTACCAGCCAATGTTGCCTACCTTGATGCCGACCAAACCTTCGCTGGCGCCAATACCTTTGATCAAACCATTATCCAAAGTGGCAATCAGGTTTGTGACTCATCCAATAATTGCGGCTTTGGTACTAACTCGACCACCGTCAATGGGGCTGATGGGGCGGTTACTCTCCAAGGCACAGCCAACCAAGTGACCGTCTCGACCGCTGGCAATACGATCACCTTCTCAACGCCACAGGACATTGCCAGCACTTCCAGTCCAACATTTGCCAGTCTCCTCCTGACCGGTGTCCTGTCTACCAATTCTATAGTTCAGACTACCACCGGAACGAACATCGCCATCAATGCGGCTGCCGACAACATTACCTTTACGGCAGCTGGTCGGACCTTTGTCTTCCCGACTAGCGGTCCTGGTGCCCAAACGATTTGTACGACCGGCGTGACCTGTGCTGCCGGCGGTGGCCAAGCGGTTATCCTAGCTCCCGGTTCGGCCCAGACCGACATTTCGACTGATGCTACTATCCAAATAGACAAGACAGGTGTTTCCGGTAACCTGGTCGAGCTGACAGTTTCTGGTGCCCAACGCCTGACTGTTTCTCATGGCGGCAATCTGACCGTTTCGGGTAATGTCAGCGGAGTCGGTGCCAACTTTACGGGCTTGGGCAACTTTACCGGTGGCTTAACCATCGAAACAGGCGATACCTTCACTTTTAACGGCGACGCGTTCACTGATTTAACGGGGAATGGGCTACAAGTTAGTAGCAGTGTATTGACACTGGCCGTTCAGGCAAATAAAGGTCTGGAAGTTGATGCCAGCGGCCTGTCTCTGATTGACTGTGCTACCGATAATTTCATCCTAAAATACAGTACTGGCAGTGGTACTTGGGCTTGTGCCGCCGACGCCGGCGGTGCGGGCTTGGGTGATGATGTCAGTGTCAATGGCACCGCGACTACTAATGCTAATTTCCTGGACACCGCGGCCAGCGGTACAGCTGCCTCTACTACCTGGAGCCTCAACACCGCGTCCAATCCTGACGACGTTACTTTAGTTATTGGCAATGCTTCGGCCACCGCAGCAGGTGCGATCACCGCCGGCGCCCAAAGCCTAGCTGGTGCGAAGACATTTAACGCCCAGATCACGGCTGGTGGAGGCATCGGCCTCGGCAGCCAAACCCTCCAAGGCACCACCGCCGTGATTGACTTCACAAACTTTGATGTCACTAACACTGGCAATGTCACAGCAGCCGGTACTCTTGCGGTGCAGGGCGCTTCAGCTACCATTGGGGCGGCTGCCTTGCAAGGCTCTTTGATCTTGCATGACGGCAGTGGTGAGACGGTCACTGTTCGCAGCCTCAACCAAGCCGCCAACCGCATAGTCGAGATTCCTATTATTGCTGCCAACGACACGTTCTGTCTGGCAACCGCTGCCAACTGTGCCGGACTAGCTACAACAACTTTGCAGCAAACCTATAATAACGATGTCGACGGATCGGATAGCCGTATTGACTTGACTACTGCCGATGGTTCGCTGATTGTCAGCAACCCATCATCCGGCGGTAGTGCTAGCACCTACGCCCTAACTGTTCAGCAACTGGCTACATCTGGTACTGTTGGCGGCCTGTTTGTAGACAACCGAGGTGATAGCTTCAGCTTCCGCGTAGATGACAGCTCAGCCGACACTACGCCGTTTGTCATAGATCAGAACGGCAATGTTGGTATTGGCACGGCGACTCCGGGCTACAACTTAGATGTAGTCGGCACTCTGGGCTTAACTACCCTAGGTACGGTTGATACTGATTCCTATGCTGTCTGCCGCGATAGCTCGACCAGACAACTAACAGACTGTGGTGTCAGCCCCGGTGGCCGCCCATTCCTACACGGCGGCAACACTTTTGGGGAAGAGGCAAACCTTGGCACCAACGACAACTTTGCCCTCAACTTCCGCACCGCCGGCACTACAAAGTTAACACTGTCGTCCGGCGGCAACCTGCAATTCGCCCAAGGCGCCAACCGCGCCATTGGCATCGCCGCTAACAGCA
>CAZLKQ010000001.1:0-48749 GCA_964560175.1 uncultured Candidatus Saccharibacteria bacterium | reverse complement strand
TCTCTTGCTATTGCTGATTTCTTGGCCATCAGACGCTCCCTTCAGTCGCTTCAATTACCAATTTACAATTATCAATTTTCATTAAATTATCAATGAGTGAATGAGCCAATGTTTGAAAATTGAGTAACTGTGAATTGATTGAAAACTGAAAATTAAAAATTGAAAATTTCACAACTCGGTTCCTTTAACTGGTTTAATCTCTTTTGATTCGTTAATGGTAGTAATTTGGCCGAGAGGTCGTTCGAACGGCAATCCAAAAGCCACCAACAGAGCCTTGGATTTATCGGCATCGCCGCCTTTAATAACAAAACTAATCTCTAGGCCAAACAGCACACTGACGTCTTCCTGGTCGAGCTCCGGAAAAACTGACTGTTCACGTATCCCTAGATGGTAATTGCCAGTTGAGTCAAAGGATTTGTTGGCCACACCGCGAAAATCACGAACCCTTGGCAGAACTATATTGATCAACCGGTCGACAAATTCATACATGCGATCACCCCGCAGAGTTACTTTGGCGCCGATTTTTTGACCTTCGCGTAGCTTAAAGCCGGCAATCGAATTCTTTGCCACAGTCTCCACTGGATGTTGTCCAGTCAGACGGGCTAGGGCAGTTAAGACCATTTCTTGGAACTTCTTGTCCTCTTTGTTGCGGCCGATGCCGACGTTTATAACAACTTTATCCAGTCTCGGAACTTGGTGAAGATTCTTGAGATCCAAGTCCTTTTGCAACCGCGTGCGAATCTCGCCGAGAAAAAGAGCTTTTAATCTAGGCAGCTTGTTGGTAGTCTTTTCAGTCAAGGCAACCATTACTTGATCTCCTTGTTGGATGCTTGGCGGTAAACGCGGGTTTTAGTGCCGTCTTTTTTAACCATGTAACCGATGCGGCTGGCCAAATTCTTTGCACCTGGACGGACGATGCCGACCTTGGAAACACCAATCGGCCGGGTTTTTTCTAGAATGGCGCCTTTGGGATACTGCTGGTTGGGCTTCTGGTGTTTTTTAAATATATTGATTCCCTCGACTGTGACTTTGTTGGCACGCGGATGGATAGCGGTAACTTTGCCGGTTTTACCCCTGAGGGCACCGGATCGCACCATTACTTCATCACCAACACGCAGTTTTATTCTGAAGATCTTGGTGGTCGCCATTATAAGACCTCCGGCGCAAGTGAGATTATCTTCATATAGCCGCGATCGCGCAGCTCCCTGGGTACCGGCCCGAATACCCGCGTAGCTTTAGGCAGCTTGTCTTCGCCGATGATAACCGCCGCGTTGTCATCAAAACGGATGGTTGAACCATCTTTGCGCTTGGTAATGCCACGGGTTCGGACTATCACGGCTTGGACTACGGCTTTTTTCTTGATTGCCGCATTTGGTGTTGCGACCTTTACGCTGGCGGTAATCACATCACCAACACGGGCGTAGCGGCGGCCTGATCCGCCGAGCACGCGGATACAAAGGATCTCTTTGGCTCCGCTGTTATCGGTTACTTTTAGTCGGGATTCTTGCTGTATCATTGGTAGCTCCCTCTGGTCGCCATTATCCGTTTACCGTTTTCCGCTTTCCAAGCGTTTACCGTTGTCCGTTCACGGTTAATGGTAAATGGATAATGTATGGATAATGGATAATGGTGAATGGTGAATGGGAGTGATGAAGTCATGACACCGCCTCAGTGCTGTCCAAAGTTTTAGCTTTTTCAACGACTGCCTGTAGCCGCCAGCGTTTGGTCTTACTGATTGGCGTCGACTCGATGATCTGTACTTTGTCGCCAATTTTTGCTTCACGAGCTTCATCGTGGGCGGTAAATTTTTTGCTCAACAGATAGTTTTTCGAATAAATCGGGTGGCGCTTGGTACGATCGACCTTAACGATGATCGTCTTTGGCGTTCTGTCCGAGACCACAATGCCGGTGATTACACGCAGAGACATTATTTTACGCCTCCGGCTTTTGAGACAAACTTGCGGTTTTTCTCAACGCGCAGGGTTTGGAATGAATCCAAACTCTGGCTGCTCTTTTCCCTTGAGAATTGGCCAAACATTATTTGGCCTCCTTTTGCTTTTCGTGTAAAACAGTCAAGGCACGAGCGATGTCTTTTCGGATAGCTCTAATTTCCCGGACATTTCTTTTCTCTGCTGTCGAAGCATCACGTACCAGGTCAGCGATTTTCGCTTTCAAAGTGCTCAACTGTTTGGACACTTCGACTTCGGTCTTTTTTCTAAATTCTAAAGCTTTCATACCTGTTCTCCTTGGACGTGTTTGGCGATAAAGCGGGTCCTAACGGGCAATTTGTGTCCGGCCAGGCGCATAGCCTCTTTGGCCACATCCTCAGCCACTCCGTCCATCTCAAAAATCACTGTTCCGACATGGACTTTAGCCACGAAGAATTCCGGATTGCCTTTGCCGCTGCCCATTTTTACGTCCTGGGGCTTGCGGGTAACTGGAGTGTGCGGAAAGATACGAATCCAGATCTTGCCACCGCGCTTGACGTAGCGAGTCATAGCTCGACGGGCGGCTTCGATTTGGCGGGAGTTGATACGCTCAGCTTCCAAACTCTGCAAGCCAAAACGGCCGAAGCTGACTGAATAGCCGCTGCGCGCTGGGCCTCTTATTTTGCCTTTGCGGACTTTTCTAAATTTGGTTTTTTTAGGCATCAACATGCTCGCCCCCAGTGGTGGCTCAAGTTGAAAGTTGCAAGTTGAAAGTTGCAAGCTTGAAACCCTAATCTTAAGCTAGACTTTATGGACTTTATAACTTTATGGACTTTATAACTCATATTATTCCTCGAACTTCTCGCCTTTATATATCCAGACCTTGACGCCGATGGTGCCGGCACTGGTTTTGGCGACGGCCAAAGCGTAGTCGATGTCGGCCCGGATGGTGTGGAGTGGCACTGATCCCTGAATTTCTTTTTCGCGTCTAGCCATATCGGCGTTATTTAGCCTGCCGGCCAATTGGATTCTGACGCCCTTGGCCCCGACGCGCATGGTGGCGGCAGCCGAGGCTTTCATGGCACGGCGGAACGAAATGCGTTTTTCCAATTGGTGGGCGATATTTTCAGCCACAATTCTGGCGAACAGCTCAGGCTTTTTGACCTCTTCGATGTTTAGCCGGACTGCTCGTCCGACAATATTTTGAATTTGATTCTTCAGTTGAGTTACTCCAGCGCCGCCACGACCGATGACCACACCGGCTTTTGCGGAATGGATAGTTATGGTTATTTGATTCGCGGTTCGTTCAATGTCGACTTTTTGGATACTGGCTCGGCGGGTCAGTGTGTCATCGATCAACTTGCGGATCTTGAGATCTTCGAGCAGAAAATCCACATACTGCTTGCCACCGGCAAACCATTTAGAACGCCAATCTTTGCTGTCGATTAAGCGGAAACTAATTGGATTGACCTTCTGTCCCATCAGAAAATCTCCGATTTTCTAGTAGAAAGTAGAAGGTATAAAGTAGAAGGTGACCTCTGAGTGAACATAACTTTATGAACTTTTAACTTTATGAACTTTACAAACTGAATCATGACTTTGTCTCTTTATTCTTTTTCTCACTACCGACTACAGACTTCTCACTACTTTTAGTAGCTTTCTTGTCGGCTACGTCTAGTACGACTCGGACATTGCTGCTGAGTTTTTGAAATTTCCTGGCTCTGCCGTGGGCTGCCGCGAAATAGCGGCGCATTCGCACACCATAGCCAACATCTAAAACTTCGATAGTTAAATCACTACTAGCCGATGAATGCTTGTACCGGGCATTAGCTGAAGCACTGGAGATTATTTTAGCCAGCATTGGCGCGGCTTTTTTAGGAGTATGTTGGAGGATAACCAAAGCGTCGTCGACACTGCGGCCTCTGACTAGACCTGCAACCAAACCAATTTTTCGCGGCGAAATTCGCAGATTTTTAGACAAAGCTTGGACTTTCATGATGATTCCCCACTACCCTGGCCTTTAGCTAATTTGCCGCCGTGGACACGGAACTTGCGGGTTGGCGCGAATTCGCCGAGCTTGTGCCCGACCATATTTTCGGAAATCAATACCGGCACGTGTACCCGGCCGTTGTGAACAGCGATAGTTTTGCCGACCATCTCCGGGGAGATCGAGCTAGCTCGCGCCCAAGTCTTGATAGGCGCTCTAGAGTCACCGCTGTTTTCGATTTTCTTCATTAGTTTTGGATCCAGAAATGGTCCTTTTTTGAGGCTGCGGCTCATAACAAGCCTCCGTTTGTGGCAATTTGGATTTGGCAATTAGCAATTAGGACTCTTTGATCGAATTTTTTTCCTAGTTGCCAGTTGCTAGTTGCTAGTTGCTGCATCTTAGCGCCTCTTGCTTTCTGCCCGAGTCTTGACGATCATTTTCTGAGTATATTTCCGTCTGCGAGTCTTGAGTCCAATAGCTATTTTGCCCCAAGGCGTCTTTGGGTTGCGGCCCGGGCCGGTTTGGCCTTCGCCGCCGCCCATCGGGTGGTCAACAGGGTTCATGGCCTTACCACGAACTGATGGCCGGATGCCCATATGACGTTTGCGGCCAGCTTTGCCGATCTTGACGTTTTGGTGCTGGGCGTTGCCGACCGATCCAATACTGGCCATACAATTGATGCTGACCTTGCGAACTTCGCCGCTAGGTAATTTGATCTGGGCAAGTTCGCCTTCACGGGCCATTAGCTGGGCTCGGGCGCCAGCACTTCGAACCATCTGAGCCCCGCGGCCCGGTTGCAGCTCGATGCCATATATTGAACTGCCCAGTGGAATCGCGTGTATAGGCAATCGATTGCCATTTTCGATAGCTGCGTCAGCACCGGAACTCACGACTTGGCCGGGCTTCATACCATCGGCTGCCAAAATGTAGTGCGGTTTGCCGCCTTTTTCGCGCAGCAAAGCGATATTGGCCGAACGGTTTGGATCGTATTCGATCTGCTCAATAGTAGCCGAGATGCCAGAGGCTAACTTGTGATTGACCAATCGATAAAAACGTTTGGCCCCGCCGCCGCGATGCCTAGTGGTTATCCGGCCTTGATTATTGCGGCCCGATGTAATTTTTTTGATCTTGAGTAAAGAGCGGGCGCCAGGTTTTTTGCTGGTGATCTCGCTAAAATCACGGGTTGTCATGCCGCGCTGTCCGGGAGTGGTTGGTTTGAAGACTTTTATACTCATGACTCAGCTCCTTCGGCAAAGACCGCAATTTTATCGCCTTTTTTGAGCGTAGCGTAAGCTTTTTTAAAATCTGAGCGATGGCCAACGCTAGGCTGTTGGCGTTTGCGGACGATCCGCTTGGCTTTGCCCTTAGACAATACCGTTCTAACAGCTTCAACTGTCACCTTGTAATCAGCAGCAATCGTCTTGGCGATCGTTTGTTTGTTAGCTGTGAGAGGAACTTTGAAGGTATAGACGCCTTTTTCAGCCTGAATAAAGCTCTTTTCGCTGATGAGTGGCTGGATAACTAGCGGCGTATTCATTCTTTGGTCTCCGGTTTAGTCTGTTTTGGGCCGGCCTCAATCACAGCGATTGCCCCTTCAGTCAGCAAAATGTGTCGGGCATTGGCTAGTCGATAGACATTCAGGTAGCTAGCCGTCACCAGATCCAGGTCCTTAAGGTTGCGAGTTGCCTGGACAGTTACGTCGTCGCGCTTTTCAATAACAACCACTAGCGGTCGAGCCAAGTTTAGTTTTTTTAGCAACGACTCCATTGGTGCCGTTTTGCCGTCTTTGGAGACGAAGGACTTGATGATCGACAGGCTGCCGTCCTTGGCGCAGAGCGTCAGGACTTGGCGCAAAGCTTTTTGCTTGGCTGCCGTAGTAACTTTTTTGGTGTAATTTCGGTCAGTTGAAGGGCCGAAAGTCACACCGCCGCCGCGCCAGATTGGGCTGCGGATCGAGCCGTGTCGTGCCCGGCCGGTGCCCTTTTGCTTCCAGGGCTTCTTGCCACCGCCGCGGACTTCACCGCGATCCAAGGTTTTGGCAGAATTGGAGCGTAGGGCAGCGTGTTGAGCTACAAAAACTTGGTGCAGCAGATCATGTGATTCGATTTTTTGGTCAAAAATATCTTTTGGCAGTTTAGCCACAGTTGTTGATTTTGTACCAGTTGCTGAGAAAGTTATAACGGACATTATTTAGAACCTCGCACTATGACTGTGCCTTTGCGCGGCCCAGGCAAGGCGCCTCTAATACCGAGTAAATTATTTTCGGCGTCTACTAGCACGACTTTGAGATCGACGATGGTAGTTTTATCAAAGCCCATGCGGCCGGCCATTCGTTTGCCCTTCATGACTTTTTGCGGATACATAGAGCCGATCGAGCCAGGTTTTCGGATATAGCCTTTACCGCCGTGAGATTTTGGGCTGGTTAGAAAATTATGACGTTTGACGGTTCCGGCGAAGCCTTTACCTTTGCTAGTTCCCGTGACATCGACTTCGTCGCCGACTTCAAAGTTCGTGACTTCGACTTTGGCTCCGGGTTTTATAGTTTCGGGGTCAAACTCGAGGTCGCGTACCTCGCGCATAATCCGCGGGGTAAAGTCTAGACCGGCTTTCTTGGCATGTCCCTCTTGGGGTTTGGCGGGTCTTTTGGCTCGGCCGGCGCCTAGCTGGACGGCGTTGTAGCCATTGGCTTCATCTGTTTTGTTCTGGGTAACGACGTTTGGCTCGGCATGGACCAAGGTTACAGGCACAGCCGTACCATCCTCTGTCAGGATCTGGGTCATACCGATCTTGGTGCCAATGATAGCTTTGATGTCTATCTCCTAATTTTAAGTCAAACTGCACTGGAGGCTGATTTGCAGTATCCTTCGACTTCGCTCAGGATCTTTGGTCCTGATTTATCGTAGAACTTACAGACCAGTCTCTTGCCGCAATCCAAATAAACGCAGCCGAGTGCAATTGATTAAATACTACCAGATGTACAACAGATGTGTCAATCCCGCACCGTTTCTTGAGATTTCATAATCAGATTGCTTATTACTACACTCAGGAAAAGTTGCGGGACAGGCAGATTAGACGACTATGACTGCGCCGATAGGGAAAACAAAGCTTAGGATGGCAGCAATCAGCAGGATCGCAAATTCAATTTTTTGGTCGATTTGGAAGTGGTCGTGATTGGCAAAAATAATCCCCAACAGCAAACCAATTGGAATACCTCCTCCAGTTCTGGAATCGGCCCCAAAGCGAATCCAAATGGTGCCAATCACGAAGAAAAAGACAATTTTCAGAAAATAGACACTGTTTGATTCACGCTTACGGTTAGTCATAAGCGTATTTTAGCAGATACAGATTTTATGGTCCCAAAATTTCGAGCATGTCGATACGCTCTTCTTCGCAAAGCGGCGAGAATGTATCGGTTCCTGGTTCGGGTGACATCAGTAAACCGTCGGCAGGATTTCTGGGAATCACGTGATAATGAACATGGTTCATTTTTGTTCCTGCGTGCCCTTCCTCGACAAACGGCTGATATTTTTGCCAAACATCAACACCCGGAGCAATTTCGAGCAGAATTTTCCTCTGTAATTTTATGATCTCTCTTTGTATGTATATAAAATCTCTTTCATCAACTTCAGTTGGGTCCTCAACGTGTCGGTTCGGAATCACCAGAGCATGTCCGCGAGTTATGCGAGGATTGGATAAAGCTGAATAACACCAGCTGCCGAGATTAATTAAGCGTGGTCTTAGATCTTCACTTTTAGGATCACAAAATTTGCAGCCTTCGAGATTAGTCATTTTTGCTCTTGAAATAGTAGCCGATGACAAAGCCTAGCACAGGGCCCAAAATCGCTGAATATTGTTGCAGCAGATCAGGTAGATCAAGTCGGAGATCGCTGGCTACATTGGCATTGTAGACCGGCACGCCGATCAGAATTACACCTAGCAGCAAAAAGAAAGTTTGCACCACCGTACGCGCTATAACATCTCTGGTCTGTTCGACTATCGGCGTATCTGCTGATTTACTCTCTATGGTTTCCGATTGTAAACCAGCTAATTCGTTGCCCACCTCGTCAAATTGACGTTTAGGTATCGTGGGCATAATTAGGTATCTTTATTGATGGCCTTGGTAAGTTCTAATTTTTGACGATTCAGACCGAGAAATTCCTGAACGATTTCACCGAGCTCGTCAACTAATTCGCGAGACTCCTTATCTTTTTTCTTAGCCAGCTTGCGTTGAAGGTCGAGAATATCCGCTAGCAGTTCATTGTCTTTTTCGAGTAAATCATACAACTGATGACGCCTCATGGCCTTGTGCTGTGGGCTATCGCCTTGAATGAGAAATGGTAAGGACAAAGATACGTTATTCATCCCGTTAGAACTCCGTTTTTTACGCTAATTAAAAAGCGGCAGGTTTTGTCTTCGATAAAATACTTAGTTCTAACGGGATTCATACCAAAATTATATCACTGTCAATATGTGACAAGCATGAGCAATACTTTTGCGATTAGTTTGCGTTGTTGCTACTTATCTCTAACAATTCAAAGTCGTCAAAAGCAACAATCTCAACAAAATTATTTGGTGATCCGTTTTCTCTTACTATACGCACACCTAAATTTGATTCACCTACTTCCGAGATGACTACTTTCACAGCTTGCCTATCAACAGGTTGTAATAAGTCTGTTAGATGTCCACCGCGACCAAACTCCCCGGGTTCTTTGACATACCGAAACCTATACGAAGCACTTACGGGAACACCTTCCAAGGAGAGTAATAGTTCTAAGTATGCTGTCCGCTCAGCTGAAAATGATTCGCGCATTTCTGTAAATTGCTCACGTATTTCATAATATAGCTGCGCTTGGTTAATATTATGTTCAGCGGTCATAAATTACTACTTTAACCTTTTTTTTCATTCATTCGATTAGCTTGGTATATACTTACCCGATTTGCAAGCATGAGCAATACCTATTTGAAAGTTTTAACTATTTCTTTATAGCAATCAACGCATACATGTAGTTTTTTGACAACACTTTTAGCATTTGGCGGGCTAAACAGGATTGCCCCAAATTTCTTTAGTTCCTCGCCGCACCTGTCACAAAAGGGAGTTATTGCCACTACATTTTGATTTCGGCGTCGCAGCCGGCAGGTAGAGACAGATTCTGGAGAGAATCGATGGTTTTTGGAGTCGGATTACTGATATCAATCAGTCGTTTGTGTACGCGCATTTCGAATTGCTCACGAGCCTTTTTATAGACATGAGGACTCTTGATAACCGTGTATACACTCCGCTTGGTTGGCAACGGAATCGGTCCGGCCACTGTAGCACCAGTGCGCTCCGCAGTATCGATAATTTGCTTGGCCGACAGGTCGATCACTTTGTGATCATAAGCCTTCAGTCGAATCCTGATCCTTGGTACGCCAGCTGGAACTACTTTTGCAGTTTCCTCAGCCATCAGCCAGCCCAATTTCCGATGACATTTCTCTGAAAGGAGGCATGCTCTTCTCTTTCTCTACGAGCCAGTTGTTGCCGATACTCACGTTCGCTGTCCATGCCAACTTGGATGCCGGCTTCAAAAGAGTCTCTGGTATTAGTTGCTAGCCTTGTTGCTCTATGAGCGATGGCTTCCTCCGCTCCAATCTCAGTAATTTCATCAACAAATTCTTTTAGCCGCTGTTTGTAAACCTCTGCTATTTCTCCGATACTCTCCTCGCGAACCTCATCGTATGCTAACTTGTCAGCTCCACGCAGTTTCTTCACCCAATCCTGTGGCTCATCCATCTGTTGTACGCGAATTTCCTCAGCCATTTAATTTGTGTTCCTTGGAAGTGATAAACCAATTTCTTTAGCCATCGCCAACAAATCAGAATTTAATGTCAGAAGTCTTTTCTCTAGTGGTAATTTATTAAATTCCTTATTTGTAAATACAGGCGATTCGAGTTTAACCAGCCTGTTGTAAATTTCTTTTATATCATTACGAAGAGCCTGTAGCTCATTTCTGAGTGGATTCAATTTCGCTTCTACAATGCTTTCAACTTCCTCACGAACAATAGTTCGAATTTCTTGAAAATCAGTTGTCGTCAAACTCATGATTTTACTTCCTCAGCCATTTAGTAAAATCTCCTCCAATTGATCAGCAATCTCTTTTGCTCCTTTGGGAGTCAACGAGCCAAGATATACTATTTCATGCTCCAAAATTGGCTCTAGATAAGTAAAATTTGCATCTGGGATTTCATCACCGGATTGCGCAAAAACTTCATGATATATCTCGCCTTCCTTGGTACCCCATTGATGAACATCGTATCCACCAGCAGCAGCATGACGGTAAAGAGCAATTCTTGATCGAGTCATTTCTTCTGGGGTCTGTTGTCGTGAAGTTTCTGTCATACTAATTGCTAATTCCTAGTTACTAATTACTCGAAAATTATTTGTTAATTTTCGTTACGACGCCAGCGCCGACGGTCTTGCCGCCTTCGCGGATAGCAAAACGTTGGCCTTGGTCCATAGCGATAGCTTGGATCAATTTGACCTTGAAGGTAATGGTGTCACCTGGCATGACCATTTCTGTATCAGCCGGTAGCTCAACTTCACCAGTCACATCAGTGGTGCGGAAGTAAAATTGTGGCTTGTAGCCTTTGAAAAACGGCGTGTGACGACCGCCCTCTTCCTTTGTCAGGATGTAGACTTCAGCGTCAAATTCGGTGTGTGGAGTGATAGTGCCGGGTTTTGCCAAAACTTGGCCGCGCTCGATATCTTCTTTTTCAATTCCCCGTAGCAAAATACCGACATTGTCGCCAGCCTGGCCTTGATCGAGGTTTTTTCGAAACATCTCAACACCGGTAACTACTGATTTCTTAGTATCACGAATCCCGACGATTTCGACCGTTTCATTGACTTTGACGATACCTTGCTCGACACGTCCTGTAGCGACGGTGCCCCGGCCTTTGATCGAGAAAACGTCTTCGATGGCCATCAGGAATGGTTTGTCTAGATCACGCTTTGGCTCAGGAATGTGCTCATCGATAGCCTTGACCAGCTCCATGATGTTGTCCATTTCCTTCTCATCGCCTTCGAGAGCTTTCTTGGCGGAACCTTTGATAATCGGAGTTTTGTCACCGTCATACTCGTACTTGGTCAATAGTTCCTGGACATCGGCTTCGACGAGCTCCACTAGTTCTGGATCAGCCATGTCCATTTTGTTTAGAAAGACAACGATCGAGGGCACACCGACTTGGCGGGCCAGTAGGACATGTTCACGGGTCTGTGGCATTGGGCCGTCAGCAGCTGAGACAACCAGAATGGCGCCATCAATCTGGGCGGCACCTGTGATCATATTCTTTATATAGTCGGCATGACCGGGCATGTCGACGTGGGCGTAGTGGCGCTTCTCAGACTCATATTCCAGATGTGAAACAGCAATCGTGATGCCGCGTTCTTTTTCCTCGGGCGCGTTGTCGATCTGGTCAAAATTGATCGGTTTGTTGATATCTGATGGCAATCGCTTGCTCAGGGTGTGCGTAATAGCGGCAGTCAGGGTGGTTTTGCCGTGGTCGACGTGTCCCATGGTACCGACGTTTACATGTGGTTTGCTGCGATCAAAATTTGCCATTAACTGTTCTCCTGATTGTTACTACTATTATTTAACTTTTTCGAGGCAATCAAATACATGCCTCATTTATGTTACGCATTGTACAGGGGTTGAGCCCAGTTGTAAACCCTGTTAAGGCGAAAATGATTTTGTTATTTTCCTTTCAACCAACGACAACTCGCCAATAAAATTAACTGCCCCTAGAAACATCTCTGAATCTCTATCAAGCAGTGTAAGTAGATTGGGCGTAGAAAACGGGCGCCGTCTCATGTGCTTCTGGTAATAGTCGAGAGTTTTTGCTGCTCGTTTATGCAAAAGGCGCACTCTTCGACTCTCCCCTTTGCGTTGCTGCAAGCCAGACACCGCCAACTCCAACTCGGTGACAACAGAATCATTCTTTGAAGCTAAATCTTCAGGAGTTGATACGGCATCGTGGAGTAATTTTAGTTGTGCGTATTTTTTCAGCCGGCTTTCGTCGCCCATAGCGATTAAGTCAATAACGCCCGCCAAGTTGAGTTTTGGCAGCGTAGCGTTGTAGTCTAGTCTTAGCTTTACATCTACTGCAGCCGCGGTCTCGATCTGGGCCAAAAGTGTATCGGCGGCAGGATTACTCTCAACTCCGACCAACAAATCCAATACAGGATAGGAAGTTGATTCGTAAAGAGATCCTCTTATCATTTTATTTGCCTTTTTTGGCAATTATTTCTTCTGCTTCAGCCAGGCCGGCTGACTCATCATCGATAACTTGCCTAAATTTATTACGCCTATGCACTATTGATGGACCCATCGACACTAATACCCCTGTAGTATGTAGGATTTGGGCACCCATTTTTGTGGTAACTCTCAGCGTGTCCACATGAAAAGCGCCGAGCAGTTCTACACTACGTCGCTCATAAACTTCCCGAAATTCCTGAGCGACTATGTCACAGTTAGCATATTCTAGATCAAGGAAAGCACAGGCATCGATGTAGCCTTGTGCCCTATCTTCAATTTCTACATCTTTTGACATCTATACCTAAAATATGACTACTTAGTTTGTTTTGCAATGATTTCTTCGGCCACATTATTCGGTACTTCGCCGTAATGGTCAAGCTCCATTGTTGAGCTGGCTCGGCCTTGACTCATCGAACGGATATCATTGGTGTAGCCAAACATTTCACCAAGTGGCACGAAAGCGTGGACGACTTTGACGCCGGCCCGGTCTTCCATTTCTTCGATCCGGCCGCGACGGCCGTTCAGGTCGCCGATGACGTCACCCATAAATTCCTCAGGAGTCACTACTTCGACTTTCATTACCGGCTCCAGTAGTACTGGGTTAGCCTTTTTGACTCCGGCTTGTAAAGCTTGGCTAGCGGCCATTGTGAAGGCTAGCTCGGAGGAGTCGACTTCGTGGTACGAGCCGTCAGTCAAAGTTACTTTGACATCAACTACTGGGTAGCCGGCAATGACGCCATTTGCCATGGCATCTTCGATACCTTTTTTGACAGCGCTTCGGTACTCTTGTGGCACGACACCACCCTTGATGGCATCGACAAATTCGAAGCCTACTCCGGCTTCTTGCGGCTCGAGCCGGAGTACGACATGGCCATATTGGCCGCGACCGCCAGTTTGCTTGATATATTTACCCTCTATCTCAGTCTGAACTTTAATGGTCTCCCGGTAAGCGACTTGTGGTTGGCCTACACTACCTTCGACTTTGAATTCTCTTTTCATTCGATCGACAATGATCTCCAGGTGCAGCTCGCCCATGCCAGAAATGATAGTCTGGCCGGTTTCGTGGTCGCTGTGGACTCGGAAAGTCGGATCTTCCTCGGCTAGGCGCTGCAGGGCAATCGACATTTTTTCTTGGTCAGCCTTGGTTTTGGGCTCTATCGCAATCGAAACTGGTGGGTCTGGGAAGTCGATCGACTCTAAAATTATTGGGTTAGCAGGGTCGCACAATGTATTGCCGGTAGTTGTGCCTTTGAGGCCAACCGCGGCGGCGATATCGCCGGCTTCGATCGTCTCGACATCGGTCCGGTCGTTGGCGTGCATGCGCAAGATCCGGCCGACCCGTTCTTTGTCACCGGTTGCCGCATTCATGATGTAACTGCCGGCTTTCATCGAGCCGGAATAAACTCTGAAAAAGGCCAGTTTGCCGACAAAGGGGTCAGTGGCGATCTTGAATGCCAGAGCGGAAAACGGTTCATTGACATCGGGTTTGCGCTCCAGTTCATCACCTGTTTTGGGATGAGTGCCAAAGACTGAGCCGGCTTCCAGCGGATTTGGCAGATAGTCAACAATTAGATCGAGCAGTTTCTCGACGATCACACCCCGGCCATCGCCGCCCGAGACGATGAAAAAGTCACCTTTGATCGTCGATTTGCGGATGCAAGATTTGAGCTCTTCATTGGTGATTTCGGTGCCGTCCAAGTATTTCATCAGTAGGTCGTCATCGGCACCCAGAGCAGCCTCGACCAGATGAGAGCGGTATTTGGCGGCCTTTTCTTTCATGTCTTCGGGTATTTCGCCGACGACCAATTCTTTGTCAGTGAAGTCCTTGTAGGTGTAGGCTTTCATGTCGATCAGGTCGATGACACCATTGATTGACTGCTCAAAGCCGATCGGCAGGTGGATCGGGTAAGCGTGTTTGGTCAGACGCGTATGGATGGACTCAAGGGATTTATAGAAATCACCGCCGGTTTGGTTGATCTTGTTGATAAAACAGATTCGCGGCACGCCGTATTTGTCGGCTTGTCGCCAAACTGTTTCAGACTGGCTCTCGACTCCCATTTTCCCGTCGAAAACCGTCATGGCGCCATCGAGTACGCGCAAAGATCTCTCGACTTCGACGGTAAAGTCGATATGGCCAGGTGTGTCGATGATATTGATCTGGTGATCTTTCCAAAAACAAGTGACAGCAGCCGAGGTAATGGTGATGCCACGCTCGCGTTCCTGCTCCATCCAGTCAGTAGTAGTTTCACCTTCGTGTACAGCACCGATCTTGTGCTTTAGTCCGGTTCGGTATAAAACAGCTTCGGTCGTAGTGGTTTTACCAGCATCGATATGCGCGATAATCCCAATGTTTCTGATTTTATCCAGCGGAGTCTTAGCCATTTAGTAAGGTCCCCGCATTCGCCTTCGGCGCTCTTCTTCTTTGGATTTGGCTTTTTCCGCTGCTAACATAGCAAGTTCTGGCTCGGTATAAATCTGTTCCCTAATAAGTCCCATCCCAAAAGCGTAATAACCAGCCCAGCCAGGGGTCATGGCTCGACCAAGTCTTTCGAGTACGTCACTCGACTCGGATTTGCATCTGTTGTAATCCAGCCTGACTCGATGATTCGGTGACCAATCTTCCTCGATACGAGAACCTGTGCATCCCTCAGCATATAAGTCCGCTACTTTCTTTCCTAACTGGACCAGAATTACTTTTCGTTGCGACAGAGGATCAATATTTTCTGGCACCCATACTCCCTCAATCTGCAATTCTCCGTCCATAATTTGCAAAGAATCACTCTTGATACGAGCCGTCACACTAACCCTATTGGGGCAATTTTCGCATGGCCATTTTATTAATTCTGGAACATCCGTATAAGGTATATGCGGTCTGGCAACGGCGATTTCTTGTGTCTCAGCCATTTTAAACTCCGTAATCACTTCCTGGATTACCTGAACAATAGAGGACTGGGGCCATTTCTGTTTGGTCATCCCACGGTCCTCCACACTGAGTAGCGCAGGCTATGTCTGACAAGCCTTTAAGTTTACTCACTGCTTCTATATATCGCCAGCTTTCTGGATCTGAGTGTTCCACGGTGCTTAACCACCTGCCGATCTGGGGGCAACTTCCAACGCATGCTTCTGGAAATTCAAAAGTTTTAAGTAGCTCAGTCATGTCCCGCCTCAGGATTATTAATTTCTTCAATACGTGCAATAGTTCTCTCTACCACTGCTTCCCTTAACGCGGGGCATGCCAATACCTCCCGCTTAAAGCCCACCCGCCCCAGTAGGCCGGCTTTTGGTTGCGTTATTGTAACTGGGCTTTCACATAAATAGATAGAAGCAGCCAAATCTTGGTAATTCGCTTCTAAGTCTGCGGTGCTTATTCTACCCATTACAAGAGACCTTCGGTCAGGTTTTACATAGCCGTACATAACTCCACCTTGTTCCTCTAATATTATTCCTGAAGTGCGGATTACAAAACGGTTGGCCTTTCGAGGGCAATCACTGCAGGGAAGAGCACTAGTCATTTCCGACATCTTAATTACCTAGCGAAGTGGGCGAAGGCGCGATTCGCTTCAGCCATCTTATGTGTGTCTTCTTTTTTCTTGACAGCTGAGCCGGTTTCATTGAAAGCATCGACAATTTCAGCGGCTAGAGCTTCATCAAAGTCCTTGCCCATTGATTTACGGCGGTCTCGGGCAGCAGCAATAAACCACATTAAAGCTTTATGGGTTTGGCGTTCGCCTTTGATTTCAAAAGGAATCTGGTAGTTTGCTCCACCGATCCGGCGAGATTTCACTTCCAGTTGCGGTCGGATATTTTTGATAGCGGTTTCTAGTACTTCTAGCGGTTTGTCAGATTTGAGATTAGCTGCAGCTTTTACCATGGCAGAATAGACTAATTTTTCTGCCAAAGTTTTCTTTCCGGCCAGCATGACTTTATTGATCAATTTCTGTACTAGGATAGAGTCGTAAATCCGATCTGGAGCAATATTTCGTCTTAGCGATTTGGTAACTTTACGCGGCATTATAATCTCCATTTGCGCGTTTTTGTAGGAGAAGGATTTCCTCTTCTGTACTCATATTTACAATTGGACAGCTTTGCGTCCGTTTTTCAATTGCCAGCCTACATATATCTGTAATCACATACTTGATGCCAAGCGGCATTTCTGAGTTTAAACCCACTCTGTATTCTCTCGAGATACTTTGTGCCTTACAGTCTGCAAACATTGGACACATTGCCTCGCCCATTATTTGCTGGCCTTTTTTGCGCCGTATTTAGAGCGGCCGTTTTTGCGATTTTGAACGCCTTGGAGATCCAATGATCCTCGAACAATATGGTAACGAACTCCAGGCAGATCTGGTACTCGACCGCCTCGGATCAAAACCACTGCGTGCTCTTGGAGATTGTGGCCTTCGCCGCCGATATAGGCCCAGACTTCTTGGCCATTGGTCAAACGGACACGGGCGACTTTGCGTAGCGCTGAGTTTGGTTTCTTTGGTGTCTTGGTGGTGACTTTGATACAAACACCACGCTTCAGCGGTGAATTTTTCTCATAGGTGCGAATCTTCAGAGCATTATAGGTGCTATGTAGAGCCCGAGATTTCGATTTAGCCTTGGCGCTCTTGCGCGGATTTCGGACTAATTGGTTAATTGTAGGCACTACAAATCTCCGATTTGCTAGTTAAAAGTTTATAAGGTTGAAAGTTAAAAGTCAGTTCGCCTTTACGAACTTTAAAAACTTTATGAACTTTAGAACTTAATCTAACAGATATGTTAGACATCATCAACCTCTGTTGGGTGCTCATAGCTGGCAGCGCCAGTACCGACTGGGATCTTGCGGCCGATGATGACATTTTCCTTCAGGCCGTATAGAGTGTCGATCCGACCGCTGGTGGCGGCATTGATCAGTACCCGGGTAGTGTCCTGGAAAGACGCGGCTGACAGGAAGCTGTCAGACCAAGTGGCGACTTTGGCAATTCCCAGTAGCATCTGGCTGTAAATGGCCGGGTGTTTCTTGGCAGCGGCCAGTTTATGATTTTGCTCAACCACACTAGTCAGCGAGACAATGTCACCGATGACAAACAGGCTATCACCTGGATCATCGACTTGTACCCGCGAGAACATCTGCCTGACAACCAGCTCGAGGTGCTTATCGGCAATGACTTGGCCCTGGGCGGCGTACATGGTTTGGATTTCGCCCATGATGTAGCGCTGGGTCATTTCGATGCCGCGCAGGCGCATCAGATCCTGAAGGTTCAATGAACCATAGGTCAAGCGCTCACCCATACCAACCCGATCGCCGGTTTTGACAACCAAGGCTTTGAAACCCGGGATCCGGTAGCGGACGACTTCGCCCTTCTCACCAGTCACCAAAATCTCGCCCTTTATCAACTCCACGGTGCCCTTGATCGGAGAAACTAGCGGCTTGCTCGATTTGTTATCGCTGGCCAAAATATCGCCTTTGTTGACATTGGCGCCATTTTTGACGACAACAGTGGCACTCTTTGTAGGCACCGAGACGATCTCGGCATTGTCAGATTTGACTTCTACCAAATAGTCATTGCCATCATCGCGGACTGTGACGGTGCCTTCAATTTCTGACAGGAAGGCTTGACCTTTTGGCGTTCGGGCTTCGAGGAGTTCTTCGATTCGCGGCAAACCACGGGTTACGTCTTCTTCGGCGGCGGCACCATGGGCGTGCTTTGTATCCAGTGTCAGCTGGGTACCAGGCTCGCCGATACTCTGGGCGGCAATAACACCGATCGGTTGGTCGGATTTGACTAATTGGCCGGTCGCTAGATCGACGCCATAGCTCCGGCGCGAAATACCGCGGGTACTCTCAGCTGTCAGGATGCTATAGATCACAACCTCTTCGACACCGGCGTCGACAATGGCTTGGGCTGTTTCTTTGGTGACTAGGCTTTCTTTTTTGGCTAATGTCTTACCACCGACTTTGACGTCACGCGCCAAAACTCGGCCGGCAATCCTGTCGGCAAAATTGATTCCCCGTTCATCGCTCTCAGCCTTCGTCAGGGTTAAGCCGGCATCCTTGGACTCAGTATCAATAGTGAAAACATCCTGGCTGACATCCACCAGACGACGGGTCAAATAACCAGAGTCGGCAGTCTTGAGAGCGGTGTCGATCAGACCTTTGCGAGCTCCCTTGGTAGCGATGTAGTACTCCTGTGAGGAGAAACCTATCTTGTAATTGGAACGAATCGGCAACTCGATCTCCCGTCCCAAAGCGTCGACGACCACGCCGACGGTGCCGGTCGCTTGCTTGACTTGGCCGATGCTACCCCGGGCCCCGGAAATGGCGGCGATCGATATAGTATTGTCCTGGTCTTTGAATTGCTCTTGGAGTCTGGTCAGCACTTCGGCGTCGGCGTTTAGCCACTCTCGCACTGTCAATCGGTAGCGCTCTTCGTCTGTCAACAGTCCACCGGCAAATTGCTCGGAGATCTTGGTGACCCGATCTTCAGCTTTGCCCAGAATCTCGTCGAGACCCTTGACGTCTTCAAAGTCATCGATGCCAATTGACAGGCCGGCGTAGGTGGCATAATGGAAGGCCAAATTTTTCAACTCATCTGCGATCCGGGCAGTTTCCCGTTTGCCATATTGGGCGAACACCCGGCTCATGGCGGCCTGTAGGGCTTTTTTGCTCATCGGTTCGTTTATATACTCAAAATCTTCGGGGAATATTTCATTAAATAGAACTCGTCCAACAGTCGTCTCGCGTACGCTGCCTTTGACATTTATTTTTACCGGTGATTGCAGCTTGACTTTTCCAGCGTCGAGTGAGAACAGAGCCTCGTCAACGCTAGAAAAATTCTTGACTGTGGTGCCAACTGATGGTTTGTCGTATGTCATATAGTAACAACCCAGGACAATATCCTGCTCGATATGCAGCACCGGCATACCGTCAGCCGGCTTGAGCAAGTTTTGCTCGGCTGACATGATCTCGCGGGCTTCGCGCTGGCTGTCTTCGGACAGTGGCAAGTGGACAGCCATTTGGTCACCGTCAAAGTCAGCATTGAAACCTTTGCAAACCAATGGGTGGAGCTGGATGGCCCGGCCTTCGACCAGTCGCGGCTTAAAGGCCTGGATTCCTAGCCGGTGAAGAGTCGGCGCGCGGTTTAGGATCACATATTTACCCTTGATGACTTCGTCCAGGGCATCCCAGACCTCAGTCAGGCCGAGTTCGATCATCCGAGAGGCAGACTTGATGTTGTGAGCCAGATCGAGTTCGATCAGGCGGCCGATAACAAACGGTTTGAAAAGTTCCAGTGCCATCATCTTCGGTAAGCCGCATTGGTCGAGATTGAGATCCGGTCCAGCCACGATTACTGAACGGCCAGAATAGTCGACGCGCTTGCCGAGTAGGTTCTGGCGGAAGCGACCTTGTTTGCCCTTGAGCATGTCAGACAGTGATTTCAGTCGGCGGCGGCCACCGGTAGCAGCGACGGCTCGACCTGATCGGGCGTTGCCGTTGTCGACTAAGGCATCGACGGCTTCTTGGAGCATACGCATTTCGTTGCGGCGAATGACTTCCGGAGCTTTGAGGTCGATCAATTTCTTCAGCCGATTATTTCGGTTGATAACTCGCCGGTACAGGTCATTCAGATCGGAGGTAGCGAAACGGCCGCCAGTCAGCTGAACCATCGGACGGAGATCTGGCGGAATGACCGGCAACATCGTCAAAATCAACGAAGTCGGCTCGATTTCAGCATTTTGCATGCCTTCGAGTACTTTCAGCCTCTTGATAATTTTCTTGTGCCGGGCGCCTTTGGCACCTTCGGCCTCAAGCTTGAGTTCTTTGATCAATTGCTTGATGTCGATCTCTTTGAGTAATTGGTGCAAGGCCAATCCGCCCATGTTGACTGTGATTAGCTTTTGGTATTCCTTTGGCATTTCGCGGTACTCGGTCTCGCTGATCAAACGCATTTTTAGCAGGCCGTCCAGAATCTGCTGCTTGGCAAACGTGGCAGCCTCTAGCTCTTCAAGTTCCTTGGTGCGGGCAGCCGCCAGGACTTTGACATCGGCGTCCTTGGCCTTGGCCGCGGTTTCAAATCGAGCAGTGATGGCTTTTTTGGCAGCTTCAGTGACGGCTTCCAGATCTTCAACTGCCTTTTTCTTATCAGCCTCACTGACACTGGTGATGATGTAACTGGCAAAATAAACAACTTTCTCCAGATTCTTGACGGTAGTATTGAGCAGCAAGCCGATGGCTGATGGCGTGCCGCGCAAAAACCAAATGTGGGCAGCCGGCGCAGCCAGAGCGATGTGGCCCATACGCTCACGGCGGACGATAGATTTGGTAACGATTTCACCGCGTTCATCACGGGCCATGTCGCGGGTACGAATGCCTCGATATTTCGGATCATTGGGATTGATATCTTTGACCGGGCCAAAAATGCGTTCACAAAACAGACCGTCACGTTCCGGCTTCTGAGTGCGGTAATTGATGGTTTCCGGTTTGGTGACTTCACCATGTGACCACTCGAGGATGCGCTCCGGTGAGGCGACTGTCAGCCGGACAGCGTCAAAATCAGTCAGGCCCTTGCTGTTGTCGGTTATCATAATTTGGACTCCTCTTTGTCACCTATCTTTTTGTCGTCTTTGTCATCTGTCGTTACCGCGTCGTCATCATCGCCATCGGTAACTATCCGAAATTGATCGACGACCGCGTCATCGGTGATGTCTATTTGCGAAGTGTCCTCGTCTGGAGTGATAGTGGCTGGATTTTTTCCTTCTTGTTCGATGACTTCTTCCAAAACTTCCTCAGCATCGACCATCCGATCGCGTTGGATGAGATCGACTTCCAGGCTCAGGCCTTGCAATTCCTTGACCAAGACATTGAAAGATTCGGGAACTTTTGGACCTTGGATCTTTTCTTGTTTGACGATCGCTTCGTAGGCTTTTGACCGGCCGTAAACATCATCTGATTTTATGGTCAACATTTCCTGCAATGTATTGGACGCGCCGTAGGCCTCTAACGCCCAGACTTCCATTTCGCCAAAGCGCTGGCCACCGTTCTGGGCTTTGCCGCCTAGAGGTTGCTGGGTAACCATGGTGTATGGACCGGTTGAGCGGGCATGGATCTTGTCGGCGATCATGTGATTGAGTTTGAGGATGTACATGTAGCCGACAGTTGTGCGCTCGGCAAATGGCTGGCCATTGCGGCCATCGATCAGCTGGACTTTGCCATCCTCGGGCAGATTAGCTTCTTTGAGCAGTCCGCGGACGGTATCAACTGACAATCCGTTAAAGGATGGCGTGGCTATATGGACGCCCAGGGCATGGGCTGCCATACCGAGGTATGTTTCAAACAGCTGGCCGATGTTCATTCGTGACGGTACGCCGAGCGGATTCAAAATGATATCGATCGGGCTGCCGTCTTCCATAAAGGGCATGTCCTCGATCGGCAAGATGCGGGCTATAACGCCTTTGTTACCATGCCGGCCGGCTAGCTTGTCGCCGACGGCGATCTTGCGCATTTGGGCGACGAAGACTTGGATTTGCTGCAGTGTGCCGGCTTTGAGTTCGTGGCCGGTTTCTTTGGAAAAGATCTTGATACCGACGACCTTGCCGTGTTTGCCGTTTGGCATGCGCAAACTCGAGTCACGCACGTCTTTGGCTTTTTCTCCGAAAATTGCCCTCAGCAAACGTTCCTCGCTGGACAGCTCTTGCTCGCCTTTGGGCGTAATTTTACCGACCAAGATGTCGCCGGGGTGGACTTCGGCGCCGATCCGGACAATGCCTTCCTCATCAAGGTGGCGGAGTGACTCCTCGGAAACATTAGGAATATCTGGCGTTACGATCTCGGGACCCAGCTTGGTTTCGCGGACTTCGAGTAAATAGTCGACAATGTGAATAGAGGACAGGGTATCGTCTTTGACCAGACGGTCAGAGATGATGATGGCATCTTCGAAGTTGTAGCCGCCCCACGGCATAAAGGCTGTCAAGACATTTTTGCCCAGGGCGATTTCACCTTCATCGATCGACATACCTTCGACCAGGGTGTCGCCTTTGCTGACTTTGTCGCCGGGATCGACTACGACTTTTTGATTGATGCTAGTGCCGTCATTGCTGCGGATAAAGTGCTGAACCGGATAGGTACGGACGGCTTTTTTGTATTTGACGGTGACGGAATTGGCATCAGCCGCTTCGACCACGCCGTTGTCTTCAGCTACTAGCAACTGGCCGCTGTTGAGGGCAATGTGATGTTCGATGCCGGTACCGACATAGGGGCGCTCGGTCCGGATCAGTGGCACGGCTTGTTTCTGTTGGTTGGAACCGATCAAGGTTCGGCCCGGCGAGTCTTTTTCGATAAACGGAATCAGACCGGCGGCAGCACCGATGATTTGGGCGTGTGAGTAATCCATATGAGTGACTTCGTCGGCGTCGACTTCAGCGTCAGTCAGGCTCTTGCGAGCAGCCACGCGTTCGGTTTTGAAGTAGCCATCTTCGCCGACCTGGGAATTGGCATTGGCTATAACGGCCTTTAGGTCATCAGCCGCGTCGAGATAGACTAGTTCGTCGGTAACCCGGGCTTTGACTGGCACTTGTGTGACGCCCAGTTTGGCCAGTTTCGTGGTGTCGGCTTTGGTGAGTTTGACACCTTTTTTGATAATGACATTGCCCTTGGCGTCCTTGACCACTTCACTGGTTAGTCGTCCGACTGCTTTGCCTGGCGGCAGAAAATTTTCGACCTTGCGGTAAGGTGTCTCGATAAAACCGTAGTCATTAATACGGGCATGCTGGGCTAGGTTGAGCACCAAGCCGATGTTGGCGCCTTCCGGAGTTTCGACTGTGCAGATACGGCCATAGTGTGTCGGGTGGACATCTCGGACCTCAAAGCCGGCCCGCTCTCGGCTCAGACCACCGGGGCCCATTGAGCTGAGGCGGCGTTTGTGGGCCAGCTCAGCCAGCGGATTGACTTGGTCCATAAATTGGCTCAGCTGGGAGCTGGCGAAAAATTCACGAACTGCCGCGACGATTGGTCGGGCGTTGATCAGCTGGGCCGGTGTGACAGTTTCGATATCGCACATACTCATCCGGTCTTTGGCATTTCTCTCCATGCGCAGCAAGCCGATGCGGAATTGGCGCTGGACCAATTCGCCGACCAGCTTGACGCGGCGGTTGGCCAGGGAATCGATATCGTCGGCGGCTTCCTGTGAGACATTCATTCGGACAATTTCAGCAATAATTGCGGTCAGATCCTCTAGGCGCAAAACCCGGTTCTCGATAGTGTTTGGCACATCGAGGCCGAGCCGTTTATTCAGTTTGTAGCGGCCAACCCGGCTGAAGTCCAGACGTTTGAAGTTAAAGAACATATTTTCGATCAGGCTCTTGGCATTTTCGACAGTTGCTAAGTCACCTGGTCGGAGGCGTCGGTAAACTTCGATCAGCGCGTCGTTTTGGCCTTTGGACGGATCCTTTTCCAGGGTGGCATCTACAAAAGAGAACTCGCCAGTGTCAACTGTGGTAAACAAATTCTTTATATCTTCATTGCTGGTATAGCCGAGGCTGCGCAGCAAGGTCGTGACTGGGATTTTGCGCCGGCGGTCGATCTTGACGAAGATGGCGCCGCTGCTGGCAGTTTCAAATTCCAGCCAAGCACCTCGGTTGGGGATGACTTTGGCGCCGTAGAGTCGGCGTGAACCGGACGTTTCCATGCTGAATGTGACACCCGGGCTGCGGATCAGTTGGCTGACGACTACCCGCTCTGCCCCGTTGATAACAAAAGTACCCCGGTCGGTCATCCACGGATAGTCGCCGAGGTAAATTTCTTGGACTTTGACTTCGCCGGTGACTTTGTTGGTCAGCTCGATATTAGCTTTTAATGGGACTTCAAAAGAAACGTTGTTGTCTTTGGCTTCGTTCTCGGCTAGTTTGGGATCTTCAAAACGGTAATCAATAAAACGCAGCTCGAGTTTAGAGCCAGTATAGTCTTCAACCGGGTTGATCTCAGCGAAAATTTCGCCCAGCGCTTCATCAACAAACCACTGCCAGCTTCTGAGCTGGTGCTCGATGAGATTAGGGAGTTGAACCGCATGTTTTTGTTTTGAGTAAAGCTTACGCAGTGTGACACCTTTGCTCACAATGTAAAAAGTCCTCGCTAGATTAAACGCACTCTGGCCGGTAGCAGTGCGTCCATTACATGCCTTTGGTTGTTTTTTAGTGGAAGGCGCATGAAAGGCTCCATATTCTTTTGGCCAAAAGAATACAGGGCCCTCATTTCTGCTTCTTAAATGTAAGTTTATGGGATTATACGCTCACTGTCAACTCAGAAATCATTATCCATTCACTGTTCACCGTTTTCTATACGTTTTCCACTGTCCATTCACAGTTAATGGTAAATGGTTAATGTACGGAGAATGGTAAATGGAGAATAGTTAACGGAGCGTAGCGTAGCTACTTTATGACTTTATCGATTATTTTGTACTCAGCCGCTTGATTGGCGGTCATGTACTTGTCACGGTCCATGTCTCGGTTGACCTGTTTGACAGATTTTGAGGTGAACTTGGCCATAAGCTCTTCGAGCAATCTCTTGATCTCGATGGTTTCCCGGGCATCGATCTCGATGTCGCTGGCCGTACCTTGATGAGAAGACCAGGGTTGGTGGATCATGATTTTGGCATGCGGTAGGGCGTAGCGTTTGCCGTTGGCACCAGCTGCCAGCAGGACTGCGCCCATGCTGGCCGCAAAGCCGACAGCGATCGTCGAGACGTCGGGTTTAATGTGTTGGATGGTGTCCAGAACTGCCAGTCCAGAGTAGACGCTGCCGCCTGGGCTGTTTATATAGAGTTTGATGTCTTTGGCGGAGTCCTCGTGAGCCAGATGTAGTAGCTGTGCGATGACTAGATTGGCAACAGTGTCGTCGATAGCCGTACCGAGGAAAATTATTCGCTCTTTGAGCAAGCGGGAATAAATATCATAGACGCGTTCGCCGATGGCGGTTTGTTCGATAACTGTTGGGACGAGAATGGAACTGTTCTGTGTCATGAAACTAGTCTAATGTATTGGCACTCGACAATCAAGAGTGCTAGTTCATTTCAAGTTCTTTGGTAAAATCCTGTGCAAAATGTACTGACTTTTCCCCTAGATTACTAACATCCCAAAGCCAACCATTCTTGACTGCTGAGATAAATCCTTCAACATGAAAGCCCTTATATTCTTTTCCATTTCGATCAATAACCCTTAGGATTCTTGGAAATTCGGACGGCATGGTTGGTTGTGACTTAGCTCTCGCCATTGAGTTATGTAGGCGTTCAAAGGTGCGTGGACTTTTATGCCACTTTTCTGAGCTTTGCTGAAATTGTTCTAGGTTGCTATAGGTTACTAAAGTAATTTGCTCATCGGATGAGAGTTCCACAATCGTTGAATAACTTGGATGAAATACACGGGAGCTTTCATCTCCCTTCGCTGGTTCTCGATCCGCTATTGCTACTAAATATTCGGAAATAGTTTTATACAGCTCTGGGCTAGCTCTGCCACCTACTTCGAAGCCTAGGCCGGAAACATTGAACTCAAACCAATTTGAAGAGTCTTGCTCTATATCTGTCATATAATGAATATATTACCATGTACTAGTTGTATTGTCAATCTATTGATCTATTTTTAAGGCGACTTTTGATTTGTTTGCGGATGCGTTTGTTTTGGCGCTTTAGGCCGCCGCTATTGGCCATCGGCCGGCCGCTAGGTCTTTTTTGTTTGGGATCGGGTAACTTTCTCATGCTTAGTATTATGCCGTATGATCGAGAGTTTGAATATATTTGAGCATTTCTTCGAGTTCGCCCGGCTCCATTGGCCGGCCATCGTATGGCACTGTCATTTTGTCAGCAACCTCAAAAATCAGCTCAGAACCCTCGGTCGAAAATATCGGGTCGTATGCAGCAAGACTGCGGTGGATGCCACTTTTGCGGCGGTTATCTATAACCTCGACTGCATGGTGTGTATGACTTTCTGCATCAAACAGATCCATGACACAAAGAGTTAAATGACCACTCCTAGTAAGATGCATGTAGCTTTTGTATGCAAGTTCTCCCTTTGGCACCGATTGATGGCCCCATTCTCGTGAGGTATTCGCCTCGATTTGTTCGAGAACTTCGCTCCTCAAACCTTTTATTAAATTGGCCATTGCCCTATTTTACGATGAAGCTGAGGAGTTTGGCGATAGTTTTTTCGGTCAGCAGCTGGGCGGCGACATCCTCGCGGACTTCGGGTTTGTCGAGCTCTGATAAGGCTTTTGGATCGCTTTGGTAGCGGCCTTGGAGAAGTTTCAAATATTCTTCCAGTTCCTCGCGGTTAACGCTGAGATTTTCTACTCTTGCTACTTCGCTCAAAATCAATGAAGCCTTTACCCGCCGCTGCGCAGCTGGTAGCAACTCAGTCTTTTCATATTTTTCCTTGGTTGTGCCTTCATTCTTATAAAAGTCTTCTTCCCTCAAACTTCGCAGTTCTAGGTTGCGCAAAAATTCTTTGTGGATTTCCTCTTTGACTCGGTCCACAAGTTTGGGCGGCAAATCGATCTTGGTCTTTTCGACCAATGTTTTGATCAATTTCTCGCGGCGTTCGCGCTCAGCCTGCTGCTGGTGCTCGCTAGCCAGTTGTTTTTTGACGTCGGCTTTCAGCTCGCTGAGTTTAGGAAAAGGACTGGCGCTGGCAGCAAAAGCATCATTCAGCTCTGGCTGCTTCAGCTCATAAACTTTCTTGACCGTGACATCGAAAGTCACTTTGGCTGACTGGAGATTTTTGGAATGATAATCCTTGGGAAAAGTCAGATCAAAGGTCTTGTCTTCGCCACTTTTCAGGCCGATTAGTTTGTCTTCAAAACCGGGGATAAAGGTCTTGGAGCCCAGTTGCAGGGGGAAATCCTCGCCTTTGGCACCGGCCAGCGGCTGGTTTTTGTTGTCACGTCCAGCAAAATCCAGTAACAATCCATCGCCGTCTTTGGCCGGCCGAGTGACCTCAGTTTTTTTAGCCATCCGGCTGCGCATGTTTTGCAAAACATCATCTACTTCTTTGTCAGTCGGTTCCTGCGGTTTCACCTCAATTTTGAATTTTTCATAATCTGGCAATTTGAAGGTTGGCGCTATTTCGCATTCAGCAGTGAACTCTAAAGCTGAATACGGCACGTATTTTGTGATTTTGATATCAGGCTGGCCGATAACATTGAGTTTTTGCTCGGCCACAGCCCGGCCAAACAACTGATTAACGGCACGTCCCAGCACCTCAGATTGGACCATTTGGCTACCGAGTTTTTGCTCGACGACGTTGTCCGGCGCTTTGCCCGGACGAAAGCCATCAGCTTTGACCTGCCCACGCAGTTCATTAAAAACCGCCCGCTTGGCTGACAGCAGATCAGATTCCTCAGCCGAAACCGTGAATTGTTGGGATGTTGGGGTGTTCTTGCCTTCGCTAAATTTCATCAGGCAGGACTATAGCACGGCTTTTATAACTTTATCTAGCTCCAGGGTTTGGCTCTTGGTGGTTTGCAGGTCTTTGAGGACAAACTTTTTCTGGCGTAGTTCTTGCTCACCTACAAACAAAACGTAGCGGTAACCCTTGGCCACGGCGGCTTTGATTTGCTGGTCTAGTTTGCGTCCACTAAGATCCAGCTCGGCAATTAACCCATCCGTTCTGAGTTGCTGGGCGACGAGTTGCGCCCTGTCGTGTTCAGCACCGACCACAGCCAGGTAGACTCCGGGACGAGCCGCACCTTTTGGCCACAGCTCGTGGCCGGTCAAGAACTCAGCCATGGTCACATCACCGGCAGCGAAACCAGCTGCTGGTAAGTCGTGTACGCCGTATTTGCCGACCAGGCCGTCATAGCGTCCGCCGCCGAACATCGAACGGCTGTTGTCGGGATGAGTGTCGAAAACTTCGAAGACTATATCCGTGTAGTAATCAAAACCGCGCATCAGCGATAGATCTATCTCTAGATTGCCGACTTGCTGCTTGGTTAGCGATGAGACTAGTTCGTTTAGCGGCCCAGCGAATTGAGCCACGCTGTCCGGTAACCCCTCCAGGCTGTCCAGGCCGATCATCTCGATGATCTCATCCGCCCGCTCGCCGACTAGATCGCTCATAGCGTCTTTAAAGGCCCGTTTGTCCAATTTATCTATTTTGTCAATCAAACGGATAACCTCGGTGATTTGCTCCGGATTTACCGTGAAATACTCTTCGAGCAAAACGTTTATTAACTTACGGGAATTGATCCGGATTTTATACATATCCTCGCGGGCGCCGAAGTCGGACATCAAGCCATGAGCCAGCAGGATCAGTTCTTGTTCGGCTTGGATCGATTCGACACCGAATATGTCCCCGTTGAGCTGCCAGTGTTCGCGAAGGCGGCCTTTTTGCGGCCGCTCATAACGCCAGAGATTTGGAATCGAGTACAGGCGCAGCGGATAGGCCAGCTCTTGCCGGCGGGCAGCCACCATTCGGGCTACTGTCGGTGTCATTTCTGGCCGGATGGCGACTTCCCTATCACCGCGGTCGACAAAACTGTAGAGTTGTTGGTCGACAATTTCCTGACTGGTTTTGCTGCGGTACAGATCGATCGGTTCAATAATCGGCCCATCGTAGGGCTGGTAACCAAACCGCTCCATCGCCCTGGACCAGGTATCAAAAATATATTGTCGGCGGGCGTAATCCTCCGGATAAAAATCCCGCGTGCCTTTGTAGGGTTGTGTTGAAATTTTCATGGTTATGCTCCTATTCTACGTGATTTTATAAAGTATTCCACCGTAGTTGTACGGCGTGTAAGCATCGTTTATAAAGATCGGATAGGCTGGGCTGCTGACTTTCATCGCTTCGACCAGCTCTTTGTCTAGCGGCCGAAAAGCTCGCAGGTTTTTGTCAGCTAAATTCAACCGGTCTCTGTCTTCGAGCGTCATTCGATAAACAAAACGATATTTCTCATACGACTTTGATTTTGGCAACGAATCTGACGTCACCAGCCGAGAAATTTTTTTGTACCATAACTGTGCATTATTGAGTGGGCTACTCAAACTGATCTCGATCGATAAGCAATTCGGAGCAAATTTGTTTAGACAGTCATAATCAGCCACGATAATGCGATGAAGTCCCAATGAGGCCGAGATATCATACAGACTTGTCGGCGCTGACTCGCCAACGAATGCGCAGTCATTGTCGGGACAATGCGTGTTATGGAAATCGATTACCAAATCGTAGTCTATACACAACCGAAGTAACTCAGCTGCCCTACGTTTCTCATAGTCGCCACTGTCCTTTTCGCCTGGAAAAGAACGGTTTAGGTCCTGTTTTATAAAACGAGAGTTTTGGGCAATGGCTTGCTCGTTAGCAAGTACTACTTCAATATTTTTTATTGGCATGTCTTTAAATAGCCCTACGACGGCTGGCCCAAGAGGCTCATTTCCGTGCATCCCGCCAATTATTAATACTTTTGTCATTATTTATTCTCCTTTTTTGGAGGCTGCCACCGACCATCGATGATGACAAACGTACGATCTCTGTCATCAGGTATGTCTTTACCAGGTATCACCGTCGAGTTGCTTGGAAAAACCGATTTAGTTTTAGCCAACAGGCCTTCGTTGATAGTCCTAAAAGCAATTACTTTGGAACCAGCCTTTTCCAAAACTTTTTCGATCATTTGTTGGTAGTTCCAAAGGTTCCCAGTTGGACGTTTTTGTTTATCGGCAAAAATCTCATCCAGCCAGACAATTGGCTGGTCTGGCAGATTATCAATTAGCCATTTTTCCATCTCTGACATATCCGCATATTTCCTGCCAGCAATCTTTTTGGGTCTGGCCTCCCAAAATATAGCTGCCAACAGCAGCTCGGAATCTTCGCTTTCTAAATAGAGCTGGGACGAGGTATCAGCAAAACGGCTGTTCAGACTTTTGGTCAGCTCATCCATGGGATAAGCCTCGACGAGTGGACTTAAACCACAGTCAATGCACATCTCTCCCACTTCTAGTGGTGAGAAACCCCCAGGACATACACCGAGTTTACGCTTTGGGGCGGCACATCGAGATGACTCACGCCAGGGCTCTCCAGCAAATGAAACCTGATACAATCCGCCAATCGCGACTAGCGCTTCATCGGTCAGATTAACTGGGCCCGTTTTGAATTCGATCATTAATTCACTCATTTCTAAATTTCCTTTCAAATAAATATTGAGATCCAAACTTAAGAAGTTTGGGAATTAAAAAAGCCGGGCAAACCCGGCTTGTATTTTTGACAATAAAAAAATTACCCGAGTTGCTCCGGCGAAATATGCAGATGGTGGTTTAGTCTTAAAATAACCATATCTATCTTATATCACGTTAGTGGTTATAATACAAATTTAAGTTACAAAAAATTGCTGAATAACGTTTTGTCCAAATGTGGGTAGGAACGTTCCTATCCGCAAAAAAAATGAAAATTGGTGTTGAGTTGTTTGCGGGGAAGGTGCAGAATGGTTTCAACAATGAGCGAAACCACAACACCGTCCGCTTTTAGCTTGGTAAAGCCTAGTATTCGGGTTTTTCGCAAAAACATGGCCACACTTTTGATTATCGCTTTTGCACCTATTTTGATTTCGACGATCTTTGAAGCCCTTCTAGGAAATAAGCTCTTTCCACCAGACCAAGCTCCAAATTTCTACAATCAGACTTCGGTCATTGACCCTACAAGTTTCTTTACGGGCGGCAACATTGCCCTACTAATTGTTTTTGGACTCTTGATGTTAGTAGTAATGGCGATTTTGACACCAGCTGAGAGTTTCGTGCTGCTCAAGGGCGCTAAAAACAAAAAAACAGCTATCGAAGATGCTTTGTCGAAAGGCTGGAAGTTTTCCCTACCGTTTATAAAGTTCTTCTTACTGGTTGCTATTATTTTGGCACCGCTTTTCCTGCTGTTTGTCATTCCCGGAGTGATCGCATTGATCGTCATGTTACCGCGATTGATGATTGCTCCTTTTGTAATCTTGGAGGAAAAAACCGGACCGATGGCTACCTTAAAGCGATCCGGACAGCTGGCTAAGCAAGGTGGCCTCTGGGGAATTATCGGGGTGACAGCTCTCTTTGGTATTGCCGCTGGCATCGCAGCTATGATCCTCGGAGCAATTTTGGGCCAGTCAGTAGTCTCTGATCTGGTTTTACAACTGTTGCAAACGATAGTTTTGACGGCACTCGCCGCCATGCCGGCCCTGCGCTACATCGCCCTCAAAAAATAATCAATCCTCTGATCCCAGTACCCACTCGAGAATTGCCATGCGAACAAACATACCATTGCCAGCTTGGCGAAAGTATGCAGCTTGGGGAGTGCTATCAACTGCTGGTGTGATCTCGTCGACGCGGGGTAGCGGATGCATCAGGATTGAGTCCTTTTTCATCAGACGAAGCTGGGGTATATCGATAATGAAATGCTTCTCTACTTTTTCACCTTCGGCAAGCCGTTCTTTTTGGACGCGAGTCCAGTAAACTACATCTGCTTTGGGTAAGACTGTTTCAAGGTCTTCGGTTTCCTGAAATGGTGTTTTGGTATTGGCTAGGTGCTTCTTTATATCTTCCCCAATCCGCAGTGATTGAGGTGAGACAAAGGTGATTTCATTACCTGAGAACTTTGTCAGCAAATAAGTCAGACTGCGGGCTGTCCGGCCATGGGACAAGTCACCGCCGATGATAATTTTCAGATCCTTCAATCGTCCCAGTTCTTTTTCGATAGTGTAGAGATCGAGCAAGGCCTGGGTTGGGTGCTGGCCGCTGCCATCTCCGGCGTTGATGATGGGAACTGTACTGATTTCAGCCGCCCGCTCAGCCGCTCCGCTCTCATGGTGGCGCAATACTATGGCATCGGGATGATACTCACACAGAGTCCGGATGGTATCTTCCAAGGTCTCACCTTTAGCCGCCGAAGAAAATTCCTTGGCGTTTTCAGTTGTTACGACTTCCATGCCCATGTGTTGGGCGGCGGCAGAAAAGGACATTCGTGTACGAGTCGATGGTTCATAAAAGACATTGAACATCATCTTACCGGGCAAAAGCTTGTTTAACTGTTCCCGACTGCCATTGCCGTTGAATAAACCTTGCATTTCACTGGCCCGGGAGAAAAGCCTCTTCAGGAAATCAGGGTCGAACTGTTGGGCCTCAATGACGTGTTTCACTCGCGCCATTATGCCACAGTCCTAGAATGCTATTCTAATGTTAATGATTGAAAACATAACTCTACCTGGTTTGATCGACATCCACGTCCACCTGCGTGACCCGGGACAAACACAAAAAGAAGATTTTTTAACTGGTACTAGTGCCGCTCTAGCCGGTGGCTTCACAACTGTGGTCGACATGCCCAACAACGCTGAGCCGATCTTTTCGATCGAAAAACTGCAAGAAAAAATAAATATCGCCAAGCAAAAAGCTGTCAGCGACATAGGCTTTTACTTCGGGTCACAAGGGGACAACCTTGACCAATTTGATGAGGCTGCGGTTTATGCCCTAGGGCTAAAACTTTATCTCAACCAAACAACTGGCAATTTCCTGATGGACCCAATGCATTTGCAAAAAATTTACAAAGCGTGGCCGAAGCACCTACCTGTGTTATTGCATGCAGAAGAAGATGTGATCGATGTTGCTATCGAATCCCTAAAAGGTATGGATCGTTCGGTACATATTTGCCACATGCCGAGTCGCAAAGTTTTAGAGAAAATAATCAAAGCTAAACGTGGAGGTATGCGAGTGACTTGTGGGGTGACTCCTCACCACCTATTTTTGACAGACAAGGACGCGAAGCACCTAGGAGTTTACGGACAAATGAAGCCCAGCCTGAAGTCCCAAGCCGATGTTGATTTTCTCTGGGAGCACCTCGATGATATTGACCTGATCGAATCAGACCACGCACCGCATACTAAAGCTGAAAAAGAAGAAGGTGCGTTTGGTGTGCCTGGCCTAGAGACGACATTGCCGCTACTGCTTACGGCCGAACGCGATGGCAAAATCACTAGGAAGCAGATAATTGACAAGTGCGTCACCCAGCCCGCAAAACTACTTTGTTTACCCGTGGAGAAAAATACTTACGTCGAAGTGTCTATGGAAGAATATGAGATTGACAATAAAGATCTTAAGACTAAGTGCGGTTGGTCGCCTTTTGTCGGCCAGAAAGTGGTCGGCAAAATAGAGAAAGTCGCTCTGCGAGGTGAATTAGTTTACGAACACGGTAAAGTCCTAGCAGAACCCGGCAGCGGCCGCGTACTAATGCCTATCCCAATCTGCTAAAGATCTGATTTTAGAGAGCACTTGTTGCTTGGGCTAGAAATGGAGCTGCTAAAGCCTTTTTTATGCTGTGAGCTAGCTCGGGATTCCACATGGCACCGGTCGCTGACTGCACTGCGTCGGCACCTGCCTTTATGTAGTCCTGATAATCTTGAAAAGCCATAACACCACCTACGCCAATAATCCCATAACTTGCGCCTAAAGTTTCTCGCAGGTTTTTCAGACGACTTGTCATCTCAATCCCAGCCCATTTTATGGCTGAGCCGGAAATGCCGGCTTTTTCACGCCCCGGACCCGGGAAAGCCTGGTTGCCATCTCGGTCGACTATCGGCGCGGGCAGGGTGTTGGTCGCAGTAATTCCCGAGATATATGGTGCCATACTCTGGACTACTTCACGCAACAGTTCCTCCTGAGTGGGTCGAAAGTAGCCGATTTTTGCGAGTAGTTTTACATCGTTGCCTACTCGCTGTTTGACTCGCCGGGCTATATCCTCGACAACTTTTGGGCTGTAACAGATGACACCTTCACTGGCGACATTTGGACATGACAAATTGAGCTCAATGACTTTTGCGCCGGCCTGGGCGGCAAACTCAGCGGCCTTGGCAAAATCATCGTGATATTCGTCCGGACCAAAACCCTCTTTGATCGTGCCAACCACGCTGACTATCAGCAATTGACCGGATCTGATTTGTGCGAGTGCCTTACGCACATCATCGACCCAGTACTCTGGCCCTTCACAGTTATTGCCACAGGAATTAGCTATCGTGAAATTATTGCGGTCTATCGATTGTGGTAAATAGCCGACAATTGGCTCCTGTGCACGCTCCGGCGTCAGATGACCCTCTACCTCAACCTGCAACACATTAGGAAAGGGGTTGGATGGGAAACGAACGCTACGCTGAGTTTTATAAGTAACAATATCAAAACCATTACTAAAGGCTGCATTTACGTAAGCGCTGTTAGCTGTACCAGGGCAGGCTGCGATACCAAATAATGAATCCACCTGAAAGCCAAGGAATTCATAGGTGGGACGATCAGTGTTCAGGTTTTCACTCAACGTCTTATAGGGATTAAATACCGGTTGAGTTACTCCATCAGCCATCTTGGACTTAAGATACCATATTTGGTTATACTTACTTAAATACTATGACTATATTGAGAGGCTGAATAGGATCAATACATGAAATATAAGGTTGGAGTCTTTGGTTCTGGAGCTGGTGAAATGGCTGAAATTATGCCTAAAGCTAAACAATTGGGGGAAGTTCTTGGCAAGTATGCGGCAAAACTCATTATTGTGACCGGTGCATGCTCGGGCCTGCCATACGAAGTCGCTTCAGAAGCTCGCAAGCACGGTGTCGAAGTGTGGGGATTTTCACCAATGTTTGATCTAGATGGACAAAAACAGAATTGGCCCGACGATGACTTCACTATCTATGATAAATTGATATACATACCAAAAGATTACCCTTTTGCGAAGGATAAAAGGGCTTGTATGAAGTATCGAAATGTAATATCCACCGCTACATGTGATGCCGGCATAATAATATCGGGTCGATGGGGAAGTCTAAACGAATTCACTAACCTTGTTGATATGCAGAAAATCGTTGGAGTTTTAACAGGTACTGGCGGCATAGCTGACGAACTTGAAGGACTGGCTCGAAAGATAAATAAAGAAGGTCAAGGGAAAATCATATTCAACGATGACTCAGAAGCACTAGTTACTGAAGTTTTAGCTGAGTTAGAAAAGGCGGCCGTTTGAATTTTTTAAAGAAGCTGAGTGTAAGCGTCGATAAGAATAATTCGCTTTTGTGTGTCGGTTTGGACAGTGATACCCACAAATTGCCAGCTGGCAAAAGCCAATTTGATTTCAATAAGGAGATTGTTGACGCAACTGCGGATTTAGTCTGCGCTTTCAAGGCAAACTCGGCTTTCTACGAAGGCAATGGCGCCGAAGGCATCGCCCAGTTGCAGCAAACTATTGCCTACATCCACAATAAACACTCTGCAATACCAGTAATTGTTGATGCAAAACGCGCTGACATTGGCAACACCAATGACGGGTACGTAGACTATATTTTCAATTATTTAAACGCCGACGCCACCACTCTCCACCCATATTTGGGGCGAGAAGCCTTAGAGCCTTTTTTGAATTTAGAGGACAAAGGGATGATTATTTTGTGCCGCACATCAAACTCTGGGGTGGAAGATACTCAGGACGTTGTGGTCGAGGGAAAGCCCTACTACCAATATTTGGCAGGCAAAATAGCAAGCGAATGGAACGTCAACAAAAATTGTCTACTTGTGGTCGGCGCAACCTATCCGAAGGAAATGCGTGAAATCCGTGAATTAGTCGGCGACGACATGACTTTTCTTGTCCCGGGTGTCGGTGCACAGGGTGGCGACGCAAAGGCAGTTATCGAAGCTGGGCAAAATAGTTCGGGTGATGGACTAATTGTAAATTCAGCAAGGGGTATAATCTTTGCAGATAACCCACGCGAAGAAGCAAAAAAATTACACGCTGAAATTAACAAATTTAGAGGAGGACAGAATGAGTAAAGTTTCTGATAGGGCAAAACGTGATGTGGCTGTTAGCTTGCACCAGTTTGGAATACTCACTTTTGGTGAATTTACTCTCAAAAGCGGAGTAGTATCGCCTTTTTATATTGACTTGCGTATTGTCCAATCACATCCAGAAGCCTTCCATAAAATTACCGCAATTTATGCAGAAATGCTTGAGGGGTTACCTCAAAACGTTTTTCTTGCAGGTATTCCTGAAGCAGGCACACCTATTGCTACCGGAGTTGGATATGAAACAAATCGTCCATTGATCCAGCCAAGAGCCAAAATTAAAGACCATGGTAAGGGCAAGTCGGTTGAAGGCGATTGGAAAGAAGGCGACAGGGTCGCTATTATTGATGACCTCGTCACAAAAGGTGATTCTAAATTGGAATCGCTTGAACAATTTAAAGCTTGTAAGCTTGAAGTCGTTGGATTTTATTTGCTTTTAGATAGAGAAATGGGCGGTAAGGATATTGTGGAAAAAGCAGGCTACACGATAGATATTGCTATGACTATGACAGAAGTATTCTCAATTCTTGCTGAAGAACAAAAAATTGACTCTACTCAACGCGACAACATGATCGAATTTATGAGAGCCGGATAAAATGGCAATGTGGATTTTAATTATTGTAGCAACCATCGGATATGCGTTTTTCCAATTTTTCTCTGCTAAAGCCGGAGGAAAAATTGATGGTGGATTAGTCCCCGTAATTGTAAACCTTGTCGCAGTAGTTATCCCGTTGTCACTTCTCATGATCAAAGTGGCAAATAAAGGAAACCTTTTGACGACAACTCGAAGTGGCATTGTCTACGCTTCATTGGCTGGGCTTGGGATTGCAATGTTTGCCATAGCCTTTCACAAAATATTTCAGTATGGCGGCAACCTGTCCTATGTGTCACCTCTGGTTTTCGGAGCATCTATCGCTTTGTCGACTTTACTGAGCGTACTTTTTCTCAAAGAAACACTTACCGTCTATCATCTTTTAGGAATAGCACTTGTTGTCAGCGGGATAGCCCTTATTTCCTTCGCGAGAGCTCAATAGGCTCGTATGAAGGCTGAGAAGATTCTGGTCATTACTGGCAATGCCAACCCTGCTCTGGCCAAGGCTATTGCTAAACAATTGAAGCTGCCGCTGGCCAAGGCAGACATTATTCGATTCAGTGACGGTGAGATATTTACCCAAATTCAAGATGATGTAAGGGGCGGCGATGTTTTCTTGATACAGCCGACCTGTTATCCACCAAATCAAAATATGATGGAGCTCCTCGTCATGCTCGACGCGCTCAAACGGGCCTCAGCCGTACGGATAACCGCTGTACTTCCATATTTTGGCTATGCCCGTCAAGACCGCAAGGATCGCCCTAGAGTGCCGATTACTGCCAAACTCGTGGCTAATCTCATCACGGCCGCTGGTGCTGACCGTGTCTTAACGCTCGATCTACACGCCCATCAGATCCAAGGCTTTTTTGATATACCGCTCGACCATATTTATGGAGTCAATGTTTTCATCGACCACATTAAAAAACAACGCATAAAGGATCCCGTCATCGCTACGCCGGACGTCGGCGGAATAAAGATGGCTCGTGGCTTCGCAGAACGCATGGGAGCTGATCTAGCAGTCGTCGACAAACGGCGCATCGATGACAAAAAGACTGAAGTAATGAACATTTTGGGCGAAGTAGTCGGCCGTGATGTGGTACTGGTAGATGACATTATCGCCACGGCCGGCTCGATCACTGAAGCCGCTGCGGCACTGAAAAAAGCCGGAGCAAAGCGAGTCTTTGCTGCGGCAACCCATGGAGTTTTGTCGGGCCCAGCGCTGGAGCGCCTGGAAGATTCGGCGATAGAAAAATTGTGGATCACAGATTCAATCCCGATGACTGAAAAACGCAAACACAAAAAAATCGAAATAGTTACCATAGCTCCGCTTCTCGCAGAGGCCATCAAGCGCATCCACCACGAAGAATCAATTAGCAGTCTCTTCCGTTAGATTGTTACAATAAAGACAATGACCAAGGCTACAGCGTTCCTAGACAAAATTTATCCAAAGGTTTTGGTATTTGGCGGAGCGATTGGTTTAGCGGCGGCCTTTGTGCTGATGCTAGAAAAAATGGCGGTACTCAAGGATCCAGCATATGTGCCGTCTTGCAATCTCAATCCCCTACTGTCTTGCGGACCAATTATTTCTTCCGACCAAGCCTCAGCCTTTGGCTTTCCAAATCCAATCCTCGGTCTGGTCGGTTTTGCGGCCGTCATCGTCGTCGGCATGAGCCTGATCGCCGGAGCAAAATTTGCTCGCTGGTACTGGCAAATGTTCTGGGCTGGCACGTTGTTTGGTGTCGGTTTTGTGCACTGGCTGATGTTTCAGAGCATTTTCCGGCTCAACGCGCTATGTCCGTACTGCATAGTCGTCTGGATTGTGACCATTCCGATTTTCCTACACACCACATTATACTTACTACGACACAATCTTTTGTTTCCAGGTACCGGCCCTGGAAGCAGAATCTTAAGATTTGTCGAAGAAAATCACTTCGGAGTATTGGCTCTATGGTATTTAGCAATTTTGGGCGTTATCGTCTGGCACTTCTGGCCCTATTTCAAAACTCTCATCTAAAATCTGGAGGTAATGGCCCATCGACTGCGCTCAGGGTCATTCTTTCCACTGGCTTGCCATGAGCAAGCGCAGCGCGTCGAATGGTGGGGATGAGAGGACTCGCCAAATATTATGTTCGCTCCGATCTGAGCCTATGGCTCACGTCGCTCAGCCAAGCGAGGAAAACCTCATCTGCCGCTGGCAGATTCGGCCTATCGGTTCGAGTCCTCTCCAAATGAATTCAAAAAGCCCACCTATGGTGAGCTTGTCGAATCGATGGTGGGGATGAGAGGACTCGAACCTCCACGCCCTAAGACACATGGTCCTAAACCAAGCGCGTCTACCAATTCCGCCACATCCCCGATCAAATAAGTATAGATAAATTACGTCATTCCGACTACTATTTCCTAATTCCTAGCTACTAATTACCAATCCTTACATTTTTGGCAAGTGGTCGTAGAGATGAGCCATGTCGTAGTCTTGGCGCAGATATTTGAGCTGGTCCTGGCGAGTGACGCCGATTTTGACGCCTGGATTGAGAATATCGTAGGGATCAAAGATTTTTTTGACCTCAACAAATAGGTCGTAAAGCGGCTGGCCGTAAAGTTTGGGTAGGTACGGTGCCCTCAGCCGGCCATCATTGTGCTCGCCGCTGCTGCTGCCACCCATGTCGATGACCATCTGGTAAAACTCATCCATCAAGCGAAATACCTTCTGGCGATCACTGGTGTTGCTCAGATCCAGGAATGGCTGCATATGCAGATTGGCATTGCCAGCGTGTCCCCAAACGGCAATCTCGAGATTATTTTTCTTGAAAAGTGCGTAGGCAGCCTCCAGAAATTCCGGTAACTTTTCGACCGGCACTACACCGTCCTCTATGATCGGCAAAGCTTTGGCGCTGCCTTGATCTTGCCAAATGACAGCCGCCGCGCTATGGCGAATCTTCCAGAGTAACGCCTGTTCCTGTGGATTGTCGGTGCTACTGAGTTCATAGGCTAGACTAGTCAGGATTTTTTTAGCCTTCTTGCTCTTTTTCTTGCGAGCACCCGTCGTCGAATCGTCGAATTCGACCAACAAGATAATTTTTGGAAATGGTTTTTCGACGAGATTGGCAAGCTTGGCCGGGTCATTTTTATCCAGAAATTCCAGTAAGTTACTGTCCACGACTTCGAGAGCCGAAGGCTGCAATTTCATCAGAGACAAGACAGCACTGCCAGCTTTGGCTATATCGTCAAAGTAGGCAGCGATCAGTGATGTTTGCGGGTTGTAAGCTGCGGTCTTGAGCTTTATCTCAGATACGATGCCCAGTGTGCCTTGAGATCCGACAATCAGCGGTGTGAGATCAAAGGAACCGTCTTTTTTCTTGACGTCCCAGAGTTTGTAACCGGCTGAATTTTTGCTGACGGACAGTGGCGAGGAATGAACGGTTTCCCAATTGTCCATGATCAGGCCGTCGAGCTGGCGGTAGACTTCGCCCTCAAAACCCGATAAGCCTTTCTTTTTGTTCAGCTCACGCTTTGACAAGCGTTTTGTCGTGATCAGCTCGCCATTGGCCAGTACGACCTCCAAAGATTTGACGAAGTCGACAGTCGCGCCGTATTTGATGGTTTTTTCGCCGGCAGCGTTATTGGCCACAGCTCCGCCGATCGATGAAAAATCGATGCTCGATGGGTATGGCGGCAGATAGCGGCCGTGGGTGATCAAAACTTTTTGCAAGGTGGCGTAGAGTTCGCCCGGCTGGACGGTGACACTGTCTTTGCTGATCTCCAGGATGTTGTTCATGTGAGCCGGTAGGGCCAGACAGATACCTTCGCCTATGGCTCCGCCAGCCTGGTCGGTACCCTTGCCTCTGGCTGTTATCGGCAGGACCTTACCCTTCTCAGCTAACTGCCATGAAAAACGAACAACCTTGCGCACATCAGTCACATGCCGGGGATAGACAACTAGTTTCGGCGGTACCCGGAAAACACTACCGTCGGTCGAGAAGAATTCCCGAACTTTAGCCGAGGTCAGGATCTCGCCTTCCAGATGTTTGCGCAAATAATTGGCGACGTTATCCACCGAACTCCATTTCAATTACCTCTAGCATTAACACATCATACCAACCCTCAAGGCTTTATGACAACGCTCATCTGATATAGAATCTATAAATATATGGGGATGTGGCGGAATTGGTAGACGCGCTAGCTTCAGGAGTTAGTGAACTTCGGTTCGTGAAGGTTCAAGTCCTTTCATCCCCACCAACCAGTCGTTTCTTGAACTTTTATTTATTATGGGATTAAGCAGTTTTTGCTTTGAACTTTTTGAATTCGAACTCTAAATCGTCTAGTCTGTGGATCGTCGGATCAAGTTTTGACTCAATTCGACCAATATCAGCTTTGAGATCACGATGCATTGTGGACATATGCCCAATTATGTCCTGAGTAACCTCACCATTCTCATCAGCTACTATTCCTGGGACGAGTTCATTGATAATCTTTGGCACTTGTTCATTAATGATCTTTGGCACACGTTCATCGATAATCTTAGGGACTCGCTCGTCAATAGAGTCGCTTACAACTTTCTTAATTGATTTGAGATCGTCATTCGTCAGATTCATGGTGATATTATACTTATTTTTTTTGAACTTTTGAAAATATATTTGCAGCCATACCGACTACACACTACTGACTACTGAATAGCCGCCTTGCGATAGAAGCCGATACAGGCGTCGCCAAATTGCAGTTCTTTGATGAAATTAAGTCCGTCTAGTTCTGGCAGTTTCTTGCCACCAGGCCAATCCAGAATATATAAGCCGCCGGGTTTGACGTGTCGCACCAATTTTTGCAGGGTGCCTTCCTGCAAATCGTCGTAAGGCGGGGCAGCAAACACCAGATCAAAAGTCTGCTCCGGATTCCGGTCGCTCCAAGTGGAGCAGTTAGCTTTGACTAATTTAGCAATGCCCCTTAGACCCAGCACCAAAATATTCTTTTCGATAACGGCTTGAGCTTGGGCATCTATTTCAATGATTAGGGCTGAGCTAGCTCCGCGACTCAGTGCCTCAACACTCAGCGCACCGCTACCTCCGAAAGCATCTAGAACCATCAAGTCCTTGATATCCCCTAAGGCATTGAATAAACCACTGCGTACCCGATCACCCATCGGATGAGTCCGCTGACCTTTTGGAGTGATCAATTTCCGCCCTTTTAAATCACCAGAAATTATTCTAATCATTAGAGAACCCATCTCAAAATAAAGTTTTGCCCCATAAACTGGTCAATTTTGGCTGCAAACCACTCACCACTCGTCACCGTACCTACGGGTATGCTTCCTTGTGTTTCATGGTTTTCGCTCAAAATTGTCTCACTTTCTGCCTACAAAATTATCTTGAAATGGGTTCTACTTCTCAAGCGCTAGCAGCCAAGCCAATGTAACAGTCTTTATCATCTGGGGAACCAAAAAATTTCGAACATCGCGGCCAAGCTTGGTAGTCCAGCCATTCCGGTAAAAGCGCTCGTACAGCTCGAGTTGGTCGATGGCATCGGCCGAAGCCATGAAAACAGCCGCCAAGCCGTGGTTGCGGGCAAAAGCCAGCTCCACGCCTGAAGGTACAGCCTGTGGCAACCGTAGCGGTGTCACGGCGCTACCGACACCGGCCTCAAAATTGATATGGGTTGAGAGTAAACCTTTGGCACCAACCAATTTCCAGGTCTTTTTCAAGGTATCTTTGGTAGAACTGCCTTTGACGACCAGTTTTTTGGCTACCGAGTCTTGGGTCTCTTTGCCTTCGCCGCGGATTATGCTCAGCTCATCGATAAACGGGTAATGGTGAGCTGGCGTTAAGCCGTCAACCAGGGTATGAGCAAGCCAACTGGCTTCGAAGGCCGCTTTTTCAATATTTTTAGCTTTTAAGGCTGCTGCCAAATCTTTCTCATGTGCAGACAAAAGTTTAATCAGTGGCGAGGCTGCGCCAGCTTGCGGATCGTAGTAATGCTCTGGCTCATGCAAGCCGGGTGATTTGATCTTCAGTCCATCCGGGCCATTTCTGCCCTCAAAATGTTGGATGGCTTTGAGAGTTGGAAAACTCGACAACTTGGACCGCGCCCGGACTGGTTCGTTTTGCCACAGGACAACTTGTTTTAGGCCGCGGTAAGCCAGCCGATTGATTTTCTGGTGGGCACCGAGCCAGTTATTCATTTTATTGGTGCCAATTATTGAGTACATCGTGATTAGTATAAGGTATACCAATCCATTTTCCATTTTCAATTAGCCGCTTTCCATGCGTTTTCCGTTCTCCATTTTCCATGGGTAACTGATAAGGGTTGATGCATGGTGAACGGTAAATGGCAAACGGAGAACGGTCTAAAGCAGGTGGGCAACCGTTTGCTGCATATGGACTCTCCCGGCAAGTTCTGGATAATCCTTCAGATCATACTCAGCAATAAATTCTTTGACGGCTTTTTGAGTAGTTGACACCAGTTTCATGTCAGTCAGTTTGGCGATCCGAAGGTCCAGCTCGCCGTGTTGGACAGTGCCATATATCTCACCTGGTCCGCGCAGTTGCAGGTCAGCCTCGGCTAGCTCAAAACCATTGCTTGTGCGCTCGAGATAACGCAGTCGTTCGCGGGATTTCATGTCAGCGCTGGTAAAAAGGTAACAATAACTTTTATGTTTGCCCCGACCGACCCGACCGCGCAGTTGGTGCAACTGAGCCAGGCCGAACCGTTCGCTGCCCTCGACCATCATGATGGTGGCATTTGGCACATCGACGCCAACTTCGACGACTGTCGTGCTAACCAGCAATTCGATTTGGCCTTTTTTGAAACTATCCAGGATTTTAGTTTTATCATCCGCCTTCAACCGGCCATGCAACAGTCCAATTTTGCGGTGGGCAAAAACGGTCTTTTGCAGCTTTTCAAATTCTGAGGTCGCTGATTTGACACCTAAAAAGTCCGAATCTTCAACCAGCGGGCAAATCACATACACCTGCCGGCCATCCTCAATCTGCTGATCTATCTTGGCGTAGATCGAATCGCGGGCGCGGTTGGAGATAACTTTGGTGTCAATGGCTTGCCTGCCTGGAGGCAGTTCATCGAGGATCGACACGTCAAGCTCACCGTAGACCGTCAACATCAGGCTGCGCGGAATTGGCGTGGCCGTCATGCTCAGCACGTGGGGCACCAAGTGGCTTTTGCCGACCAAGGCCTGGCGCTGGCGGACACCAAAACGGTGTTGTTCATCGACTACGACCAGTCCGAGATTTTTGAAGTCGACACCTTTTTGGATCAAAGCGTGGGTGCCGATGAGCATATCTACCGAACCATCTGCCACGCCGTCTAAGATTTTTTTGCGCTCGGCTGTCTTAGTTGAGCCCGTCAAAATTTCAATTTTAACTTTTAAGGTTTTGCGCAAATCCTTAAAAGTCTGATAGTGCTGGTTGGCCAGCACTTCAGTCGGTGCCATGACGGCGGTCTGGAAACTAGCCCGTTGGGCCATCAGAGCTACGAATGCAGCGACAACGGTCTTGCCGCTGCCGACGTCGCCTTCCAGTAGTCGGTTCATGGGATGAACCTTCTGTACGTCGCCTAATATTTCCCAAGCTGCCCGCCTCTGGGCATCAGTTAGCTTGAATGGCAAACTGGCCACAAAGCTTTTGGCTAACTTTTCATCAAATGGAATCTTTGGACTCTTGAGCTCGCCGAGTTGGCGCTTCAGCAAGGCGTGCGCCAGCATAAGACTTAGCAGTTCATCAAAACCCAGTCGCCAGCGGGCCTGCTCGGCCATCTCCAAAGTTTTCGGAAAATGAATAGTCTGGATGGCCTCTCGCCATGGCAGCAAACCGAAATCATTTACCAAACTTTTTGGCAAAATCTCGGGCAGGCTGATTTTTGATTGCAAAACGACGGCTATCAATTGGCGGATTCTGGCTGATCCGATGCGTCTGGTCTCGGGATAGACTGGCACTATGCGGGCGGTATTTTTGGTGAAAGAGCTGACCTTCTCGACTCCAGGATGGGAAATCGCGAAACCTTGACTAATTCTCTCCAGCTGCCCGGACACATAAACTTCTGTGTCTCTGGGTAGGCTAGCCGCCCGGTAAGGCTGATTGAACCAGACCATCTTGAGCCGGCCGGTGCCATCTTTGATCACCGCTTCGGTCACATGCAAACCGCGGCGGACATAGCGCTGGGAGACTTTCTCGATCTGGCCTTTGATGGTTACCGGACCGGGTTTGGCGACGTTGGTAGCGACAACCTTTGAGTAATCGTCGTAGCGACGCGGAACATATAGCAGCAGATCAGCAACAGTTTTGATACCGACTGAATCCAGATCGCTGGCCAATGACTCGCCAACACCCTTGATCAAAATAACCTGATTGCTTAACTCCATGGCTTGATTATGCCACGGATGACATAAAGGTTACTTGATGCGGACGAATTTGCGTTTGCCCACCTGCAGGACATCGCCTCTGGTTATTTTCACTTCTTCAGTTTCCAACTTTTTCTGGTTCAAACGAACGCCACCCTGAGCGACCAGCCGGCGAGCTTCTGATTTACTACTAGTTAAGCCGGCTTTTACTAGGAGCTCATCCAGTTGCCAGTTGCTAGTTGCCAGTTGCACTTCTTGGATTTTGTCTGGCAATTCGCCTTTTTTGAATTGACTGTCAAAACCCGAAGCGGCTTCATCAGCGGCTTTTTTGGAGTGATAAATACTGACAACTTCACGGGCCAGCCGGGCTTTGGCGGCCCGGGGATCGTTGGCCGATTCAAGTTTTTTGATCTGAGCACCGTCCAGATCGGTTACCAGCTCGAGATATTGCCAAATGTGCTCATCGGGTAGTCGCATCAGTTTGCCATACATTTCACTTGGTTCGTCATCTAACCAAACGCAGTTGCCACTGGTTTTACTCATCGGCTTGCCATCAGTGCCGACGATCATCGGCGTCTCAAGCACCCATTTCTCACGATTGTTCATCTTCTTTTGCAATTCGCGGCCCATCAACATGTTGAATTCCTGGTCGGTGCCGCCGATCTCCAGATCGACATCCATCACCACCGAGTCGTAGCCCTGAAGCAATGGGTACATCGTCTCGTGGAACCAAACTGTATCACCGGCCTCTAAGCGGCGATTGAAACTCTCGCGTTTAAAAAGCTGGATAGCGCTGATCTGGCTACCAATCTTGATAATGTCCTTTATCGTCAGTTTGGTCAGCCAGTCGCCATTTTTGAGAATTTTTACCTTGTCAAAGTCGACGATTTTAGCAGCCTGTTTCTTCCAGTCGGTGATATTTTTCTCAATTGTCTCTTCGGTGATCAGTTCCCTGGCATGTTCGCGCAAACTGGGATCGCCGACCAATACCGTACCAGTACCAAACAGGAAAATTACTTCGTGGCCGGCTCTAGCAAACTCCATCAATTTGCGCAGGCCGACGGAATGTCCCAGATGCAGCCTAGTGCCAGTCGGGTCAAAGCCTTGATAAAGCTTGATTTTACGTTTTGACATTAGTTTCTCTAGACCTTTGGGGTCAGGCAGCACCTTTGCAACTCTTCGACTCAAGATGTCTTTACTCATACAACAGATTGTAGCACTCGTTTATAGTTGTAAAAAGTTAAAACGTTTTATAATCAGAGCATGACTAGTCGAGCTAAATTCTTCGGGCGGCTGATTTTTTGGCCAATATTTCTGCTCTCAGTTTGGTTTGTACTCGGTCATAGCACCCAAATCAGATACGGAATAAAGGATTGGTGGCGACTGCAAAGTTACCAACCGACCGAATTCTTTGCCAGTTTAGCAACTGAAACGACCCTAACGAGCCGTGGCCGAGACATTTTCTACGCTTCCTTGCCCGGGCTCAACGACAAGCAAGTATTTAATCAAAACTGCAATTTCAAGGAACAAGCTTTTGTCATCGGCTGCTACGACGGCGACAGAATATATTTACTAGATATCACTCTGCCAGAAATCGAGGCGGCTGAGCCGGTAACAGCCGCTCATGAAATGCTTCACGGCGCCTGGGTCAGATTGTCGCCCGACGAGCAACGCGACTTGGGCGAGCAATTACGCCAAGTTTTGGCTACCACAACAGACACTCATTTGGCTGAGATCATCCAGCGCTACCGCGATGCCGGAACTAACGAAACTGATATAACAAATGAGCTGCACTCGATTGTACCGACTGAAGTCCACGACATCCCACCGGCGCTGGAGAAATATTACTCACGCTACTTCTCCGACCGTCAGCAAATCGTCAGTCTTTATGATTCATATGAGGCGGTTTTTGAAGCCAATGAAAATGAACTAACCTCCCTGAAACAACAAATCGACGACGACTACACTCGACTACAAGCCGAAGCATCAGCCCTGGATAGCAAAAAAGCTGCCATCGAAGCCAGCGAAAGACGGCTGCAAGCTTTATCTGACCAAGGCGAGACTAGCCAGTACAACAGTCTGGTGCCACAACACAATGCTCTGGTCCGGTCTTACAATGCTGACATTGCCCGCTACAACAGCCACGTCGCCAGTTACCGGGCAGCTGTCGCCCGATACAACGAACTGGCCACCTACCAGATCGACCTGACAAATGCCCTGAATTCCAGATCTGAGCTATAGTCCCGTTCACCATTTACCGTTTACCATTCACCGTACATTGACCGTAAGCCATCCTCCATGGGAAACGGAAAACAGAAAACGTATGGAAAATGGTGAATGGCTAATGGAAAATGGCCAGAACTGTAGAGTTAGTCGATACAATCTGGCGTGAGTTATAATTCAACTTAATGGCGAAATCGACAACAACTTATGTTTGCAATAGCTGTGGTGAGTCGTTTCCAAAATGGGCCGGCAAATGCGCCAGTTGCGGCGAGTGGAACACGCTTGTTGTCTTTCACGAGTCGAAATCCGGACCAAAGTCCTCATCAGGCCATAAACTCGAACCAATAGATCTAAAAACTTTGTCCAACAAAGAGCAGAAAGGCCGACTGCAAACTGGCATATCAGGACTCGATACAGTGCTGGGCGGAGGTTTGGTGCCGGGTAGTCTAACCTTATTGACTGGAGAGCCGGGGATTGGTAAATCAACTCTGCTGCTGCAAATTGTCGGCAGCCTGGCGAAGGACAAGAAAGTGCTATATGTCAGCGGCGAGGAATCGGCCCACCAGATCATGTTGCGAGCTGACCGGCTAAAGATCAAAACTGATTTCGGCCTGGCCGCCAGCAACCGGACCAACGATATTGCCGCCACCATCAGCTCCAACCAATATGACCTAGTGGTTGTCGACTCGATCCAGACCATGTCTGTCGATGAGATCGGCACAACTATCGGCTCTCCATCGCAAGTTACCAACTCAACTCAGATGATAATGTCGGCCGCCAAAGGCGCCAAAACCTCAGTTGTAATCGTCGGACATGTCACCAAAGAAGGCCAGATCGCCGGACCAAAGCTGTTGGAACACATGGTCGACGTCGTCTTGAGCCTGGAGGGCGACCGCTATGGCGGGCTGAAAGTCCTGCGCTCAGCCAAAAACCGATTCGGGTCCACCAACGAAATCGGCATTTTCGACATGTCCGAGGCCGGTCTGGAGGAAGTCAGCAACCCGTCGGCGCTGCTGCTAGCTGAACGCCAAGTCTCAGACGGCTCGATCGTCCTGGCTACCGTCGAAGGTAGCCGGGCGCTGTTGGTCGAAGTCCAGGCTTTGGTGTCCAAAAGTCCTTTTGGCTATCCGAAGCGGACTGCTTCGGGCATTGACCTCAATCGCTTGAATTTATTGGTCGCGGTTCTGAACCAACGAACGGCTCTGGACTTGTCGTCGTCTGACGTTTTCGTAAATATCGTCGGCGGGCTGAAGATCAGCGAGCCGGCCGCCGATCTGGCAGTCTGCATGGCCATAGCCTCGGCTGCCAAAGGTCTGAGTTTGAAACAGGATGCGGTGGTTTTCGGCGAAGTCGGTCTGTCTGGCGAAATCCGCCATGTACCCCAGATAGAAAGACGGCTCAGCGAAGCTAAAAAATTGAATTTCAAATCTACTATCGGGCCAGCTTTTAGCAAATCACCGGCCTCTCACCACGCCGTCCGTTCGCTCCGCGACACCCTCAATCACTTTTTGAAGAAGTAATCACAGCTAGTTTGGTGTAGACTGGGTAGGTAATTATATGATCGAAATTATCACACTCATCGCCAGTGTCTT